>NZ_CAUPMI010000018.1:0-50333 GCF_963512375.1 uncultured Anaerococcus sp. | reverse complement strand
GTGCCATAAATTACAAGATTAATTATTTTCTCTTGACATTTGATAGCTGGTCTAATATATTTGTTATTCTTTGAACATATTAGCACATAATTTGATTAAAGTCAATGATAATGATAATTTATATCAATTCAAAAAAATATATTACTATTTACATTAAGTTTAATTTATAACAATTCTAAAAATGTCATTTAAAATATTAATATCATATATGATACTATTGTCTAAATTTATTACCCCTTAAGTTGCTGATTTTTTCTTATTAGAACACATATAGAAAATAAAAATATCCGACAATCTCTTTATTAAACTACGACCATACCATCCTAATAAATCACCTTTTCTTTCCTCTTTCTATACCATTCGAAATTTTAGTATAAATTATATAATTTTATCTTCTAAATTAAATTTTTTTAATCTTTTACTCTTAGTCAAGCAAGAAATAAACTTTTTAAAAATCTCTTATAGATTTTCTGCAATCCTTTAGACATCGATTTTCATCTTTTTTCTAAAGGCTGTCTTCCTGCTATTGAAAATAAGAAAAAAATCGGAAGACTTATTTTTATTTGAAAGTCCTCCGATTTTTTATTTATTATTTACTTTTCGATAAATTTATACGAAACTTATTAATACTCTTAATTTAAAAAATTGAATGGGAAAATTAAAAATTCGCTCCTTGTGGAGTATGAGCCATCTTTTTCTACAAGTATGTAAGTCCTATAGGAGTATAAGATTGCCTTAATAGATTCTAATTCTCCTTCATTCCCTCCGCCTGTGATTGGAAAGAAAATGATTAGTACTATGAGAATAATTATTATCTTCCTTTTTTTCTTAACTATTTTTTGATTTTTCATAAATTTATACTTTTGTTTGAAATTTTATTTATTAACCTACCCTTATCAAAGATCGCATTATATCATACATTGTAGGTGAGTATGTCTCATTTTGTATTTGTTTAGACCAATCAAATACTTCTTCTCCATTTAAAACTTCATCTGGAAGTGTCATTGTCCCATCCTTCATAGAAAGTGAAGGCGAAAACTCATAGACATCATCCCTATATCTTATGGTGATTTTTCCATTTGGGCCAAGGTCACTCATATTTTGGCAAATAAAGGTTGGACCGCAACAAGCGTTTGAATCTAGATATACATTGTCTACTTCTTTTAACTTTCCATCGTTCGATATTTCAAGTTCCTTTAGGGCTACCGATGCATTTTTATATTTAGGAATTAATAAATAACACTGTTCGCCTACTAGGTAAGGTAGGTCTCCTACTTGGCTTTCTTTGATGGTTACTAGCATGCTTGGATCTTCGTAATTTAAGAAGACATTTGTCCAAGCATGTAATTTTTTCAAAGTTTCTTGAAGGCTATTTTCATCTACAGCCCCTCCTAAATAAATCATGAAAGCCTGATACTTATCATCATTTGGATCTATTCCAAGCTTTATGGCCATTTTTAAATACTCATCAGAAATAGGATTATCGTCAAAATTATTTGTCTTTAGTTTTAAAATTGATGGACAACGTCCCATTTCCGGACTTTCATATTGAGCAAAGACAAAGACTGGCTTACCTACTTCATCTATATATATTTGACGATCTTTGTTTCCATAATTATCCCAGAGGTCATTTAAAACTAGGCCTGTGTAGTTACTTGGGTTATAAATATAGGAAGAATCCTTTATATCCCTATAATAGATTTTTGTATAAATGGCCTGTTCTTCTCTCAAGGAATTCTCAACCATAGGTAAAATCTCATCTTTTTCCACTCCCAAATCTGCCATAAGTTCTTCGTCGCTAATAAAATTTCCATCAGGAAGGGAAAAGTTAAAGACTGTGTATCGAGTATACTCCCCATCCCAATAATCGTAATTTTCAATCATTATGCTTAGGACCTTCTCATCTTGATAAACAGAAAATGTGGCATAAGCTCCTATCTCCTTGCCTTCTATCTCCTTCTTATGGTCCTCATATTTTTCCTTAATTCTAGCGGCTATCTCATCGATTTCCTCGTTGGCTTTCTTTGCATCATCAGATTCTAAAAGAATCCTTGGTAGGTGGATGCCATTGTCATATCTCTTGGCTGATTCAATACGCTCTTTATCGATAAAATCATTCCATACTTGCCTGTCCTCAACATAAGAAGAAACTGAGCCTAACTTTGCCCCCTCAACTTGTTTTAATTTTTTTGAAAGCTTTGACTCAGAAATTTTATCTTGAGTTTTAGTATTATCCTTTTTATTTGAGATATATGTATCATGCTTTACTTCTGCGTCTGGCTCAACTTTATCATTACCTTTCTGACAACCAGTAAAAATAAAAGTAGCCAACCCTAGTATTACAAAAACCTTAGACATTCTTTTCATAATATTCCTCCTTATAATTAATACCCATAAAAAGCCTACAAGCATACTTTTCAACGATTTTAAAGAAAATATGGAGGAGAAATTTAGCTAAGAAAAAAAATAATTTATGATGAGAATTATATAGATGAAATCTACAAAAGGGCTCAAAACAGAGCCCCTCTTAATTTCAAATTAATCTGCCCTTATCAAATCTATAGTTGGTTTATCTAGGATTCTTTTTAGGGATAGATGGTAGATTAATATATTTATGGCATAAACTATCAAGGCAAATCCTAAATACATTTTATAGTCATAATATTTTACAAGTATTGATAAGTTAAATTGTGGTGACAAAGCACTTACTATTATCATAACAAGTAAAGTTATACATGTAACTAAAAGAAATGATTTTAGTTGTTCTACAACAAATTCTTTCTCATACTTTTCTTTTAATTCATCAATATCCATACCTGATGAATATAAGCTTCCTATTTCTTTTTTCCTAGATATCAATGATATGTTTATTGATGAATAACCATTTGTTACATTTAAGATAAATATAATTAGCCCTACTGCTAAGGATATATATAGAAAATACTTTAGAGAAGATGCTTCTTGCTCTGCTATTTCTTTACCAACAAACACATCATATCTTTCATTGATTTTAAGCGATTCTCTTAGTTTATTTTCTATAAATTCTTTGGCACTCGATAAGTCTTTATCATCTACCTTCATCTTCAATGTAAATGGATAATTTTGGTAATTTACATCTTTAGCTTCTTCAATTAATTTAAAATAAGTTTCCAAATCAGTGAAAATATTTACAACAAAGGGAAATGGCTTAATTTCGATTTCGCCTGTATCATAAATTTGTTTTGAAATCTTGATTTTCTTTTCAAAATCAACCATAGAAATATCTATATTATCTGGATTTTTAAAATATTTGACCATCTGTGCAGTGTCTATTTGTTCTAATGGGTCTGCTTGCACCTTATTATATAAGATAAATTCCCCCTTTTTTCCACCAAGTTTTTCTAAATCTTTTATATCAAGTCCAATAAGCGAGCCTTGTAAATATTCCTTTGATTTTTCTTTAAGATTTTCCCTAATCTTCTCATCTATTTTGTATATTTTTGCTTCATCAGCAAATTCTAAATTATTTTTAATAGCAACAGATTGATCTTTATATATTATAGATTTTTTGTTTCCTATATCTTTTTTTATAGCCTTCAAAACTTCCGGTACTTTTTTCTCAGAGCTATAATAAACAGTGGAAATATTATAAGAACTGTCATAATCATAATAATCTCTGAAATACTTACTTATGGATATTGTCAATATAAACATAGATATTATTAAAATACCAATTGCTGAAATATACCTTTGGCTTTTGATAGAAGAAAGATTGTTATTTCTTAATTCCTTCCATAAATCATCATTTTTCTTTTTCTTAGATCTCGATAAGTCAATATTTTCCCTTATGCCGTCTATTATATTTATTTTTGAAATCTTCCTAGCAGGTTTTATTATAGATAAACTCACCACTAAAAATGAGACAAATAATATAATCATTGTTAGAAGTGGGCTAAATCTTACATATTCAAATTTTGATATTTGTAAGTTTTTTTGTGAAAAATCATATAGACCATATATTATGCCAAATCCAAACAAGTGGCCTAATATGATAGGGATAATTGAAATTAGACTAGCTTCTTTAAATAACAACTTATATATTTGAAAATTTGTTGATCCTATTGATTTATATATTGATAATTCTTTAATTTTCCTAAGTCCCCAAACCCAAAAAATATTTCTTATAAAAAAGATAAAAATACCAATCATTAAAATAAGAATAAATACCATCACTGCCTTAGCCATTATTTTTTCTAGCCAAGTATCATTTACCCTATAATATTTTTCTATACTTTCAAAAAATTTTATCTCTATTTTCCTGCCAAGTCGTTTTGAAATTTCATTTTCAAATATTTTTTTATTTAAATGGAAATCCACAAAATCATCAAATCTTAATACTACTGGTTGGGGTTCACTTGTTGTGTCGTAAATAAGTCCATAGGATAAGCCAGCATATTTATTGTAGACATCTTCATAAATTCCAACTAGTTTATAGGATTTCTCCTCTGTTTTATTAAAATTTTCTTTTTCTAGTCTTGAATTTGTAGGATCTAATTCTTTTTTATCAAGAAATCTTTTACCAAAACTTATAGGGATTTCATCTCCTATTTTTAGTTTGTGCTTTTCCACAAGAGATTTTGATAACATTATCTCCCTAGAATTTTCTGGAAATCTTCCTTCCTCAGTAAATGAAAATTCTCTCATTTTGTTAATATGATTATCCTGTCTATACATAACTATTAAATCATCACCAAACTGTGCACTTGTGAAATTAATATTAAATCGACCTGCTTCTTTGACACCATCTATTTCTCTAATTTTTTTAAGATTTTCTTCGCTTAGGTGGTCATCTATATGGGCATCAGCAAAATTTGACGCCCTTGTTTGCATATAGTTTGCGTCTAGATTCACCTTGGCAAAATAAAATACCACCGTAAAAAACAAGGAGACTATAAAGACTGAGATAAAAATTGGAAAATTTTTCTTATTCATTTTTCTCATCTCCTATTATTTTCCCATCCACTATGGTCACGATTCGACCGGCTTCTAGGGCTATTTTTTCGTCATGGGTTATAAGAATAATAGTTTGTTTTAGAGTTTTATTAAAATATTTGAAGATTTCAATTATTTCCTTAGAATTTTTCCTATCGAGATTACCTGTTGGTTCATCTGCTAGGATGATTGATGGTCTATAGATCAAAGATCTTGCTATGGCAACTCTTTGCTGCTGACCTCCTGATAATTCACTTGGGAAAGAGTCTAGTTTATTTTCTATGCCAAGTTTTCTGACCGTATCTAAAAGGTCTTCTTCATTGATTTTTCTTTTATCTAGCTTTAAAGGCAACTCAATATTGTGCCTGACTGTCAAATTTTGGATCAGATTATAAAATTGATAAATGAGCCCTACCTTCCTCCTGCGAAATAGGGCAAGTTCCTTTGATGTATACTTAGAGATGTCATTGCCATCTATGTAGACCTTGCCAGAAGTTGGGCTATCTACCCCTCCTATAATGTGCAAGAGAGTAGATTTTCCTGACCCACTTGGGCCAACTATCGCTACAAATTCGCCTCTTTCTATACTGAGGTCTACCCCGTCTAAGGCCACCACCTTAGAATTTCCATCACCATATTCTTTTCTTAAATTTTCTACTTTTAATATTTCCATACTTTCCTGCCTTCCTTAAGCTAAGTATATAAAAGTAAAGTGATTTTTAGGTGACATTGTAGAATTTTATTTCAAATTTTGCTCCCTTGTCATAATTGCTAACAGAAATTTCACCATTGTTTTTTTCTACAATGGTTTTAGCCATGTCTAGACCTATACCAAAACCTTTGGAATCTGGAGTCTTGTAAAAGCGTTTGAATATCTTTTTGATATCATCTTCATGAATTCCTCCCCCATCATCTTCTATAAGCAGACTTGTATAGAGAGGATTTTTGTAAGATGAAATGGTGATTTTTTGGCAATTTGGCCTATTATCAGCATTTTTTAAAATGTTGATAAGGGCTTCAGCTAGCCAATAAAAATCTCCATAGATTATATTTTCTTTTAAATCATCACTAATTTCTAATTTAGTGGACTCTTTTAAAGTTAAGCTATCAAGAGCGTAGGCCACTAATTCATCCAAACGAATCTCTTCCTTTTTCATTAGATCCTTATTAGCATCTAGGCTTGATAATTTGAGCAGGATATCCGATAGAGAATTTAATCTTAGGGTCTGCCTTTTTAAAATCTCAATATCTTCATTTGCAGGATAATCCATTTCTAGATTTTCTATAGAAAAAACCATGGATGTGATAGGAGTTTTTATCTGATGGGCAATGTCTTCTAGATATTCTACTTGCTTTTGGCTATTTTTAGTGGTCGTTTCCTTAGCCTCAACTATCTCTATAAAAAGTTTATATAGCTTATCTTCAAGAAGCGAAAAATTATCTTGCTTCATGGGTATCGAGTAATTTTGATTTTTCATATTTTCTATCAAATTTATAAGGTCATTTATTCTATTTTTCTTCCTTTTTTCCAAAAAATAATAAAGTAGACAGAGGCTTATTATCCAAAATACATAAATCATTTAGTCCATCCTATAACCTATTCCTCTGACAGTTGTAATGACTTCCTTGTCTAATTTCTCTCTGATTCTTTTGATGGTCGAAGTTAGAGTATTATCATTTACAAACTTATCCCTATCCTCCCAAAAGGTTTCCAAAAGCTGGCCCCTAGTGTAGACCCTGTGAGGATTTTTAATAAATAGAGCTAGGATTTCATACTCAAGTGGGGTAATGTCAATATTTTCACCCTTAAAATAAAGCTTTGAATCATTTAAATCTATTTTTAAATCCTTATAGGAAATAATTTTATCTTGGCCAAGGGGAATAGTTCTTAAAACCGCATCAATTCTAGCCCTTAAAATAGCAAGAGAAAAAGGCTTTGTAAGGTAATCATCTGCCCCTTGATCAAGGGCGGTAATTATAAAATCCTCATCATTTTTAACAGTTGTAACAAGGACCCTTATATCTTTTTCCTTTAATTTTTCAATCAAATGCTGGCCGTCCTTATCAGGCAAATTAATATCAAGAAGAGCCACATCAAAGTCGATATTTAACTTGAAACTAGCCTCATAAAAAGACCCAGCTATTTCCACATCATAGCCATTTTTAGTCAGATATTTTTCCATCTGAAAGGCAATATCTTCATTATCCTCTATAATTAAAATCTTTGTCATTTACAATATCTCAATTCTAGTAATTGTTACTACAATAGTCTCATAAATCCACAACAGCCTAATTCAGAAAATTCTTCAAAGCCTTGGGAAGAATAAAATCCAATAGTTTCTGGGGCCATATCTGTTGTTAGCTCAATTTGTCTTACATTTGGATATAAATCCATCATAGAGTCAAGGAGGGCTTTGCCTATTCCCTTTCTTTGGTAGTCTGGTAAGACTAAGATATCTTGGATAAATATAATAGTATATCCATCCCCAACAGCACGAATCACGCCAAGTAGTTTTTCATCTTCAAAGGCAGCTAGGATCTTCAATGAATTCTCATATCCCTTAATCAAGGCATCCATATCATCAGTATAAGAAGTCCATCCAACCGAATCATAAAGATCTCTTATCTGATCAACATTAAAATCTGTATATTCTCTAATTTCCATATTTCTCTCCTATTTGTTAATATTTCATATAAAAAGTCTAAGATTTAAGACTTCCTATTTAAAAATATCGTGTCTACATTTTTAACTTAATCATATAACGACAGCCAATACTTGTCAATTATATTAATTATTGGTTTACGTTAGCTAATTTTAATGACCTAAGCCTTTATATAAGCACATTTTATTTAAAATATAGTATAGTGTTATCATCAGAGAGGTGAAATATGAAAGTAAAGAAATTTATGATCCAACACTAGCCCTTGCTTGTGCCTTTATAGCTAAGCCATCCTATGCTAATGAAGGTGATCAAAATAATGTTCCATTGACTAATCATCTTGAAAAATCAACAGAAGATTTGATGGAAGAAAAACAAAATCTAAAAAATTTAATAGAAGAAACTAAAAAAAGTCCTAATTATCTAAAAGCTTCAGATCAAATAAAATTCTTATATAATAGGGCAATAGAATTTAATTCTAAAGCCTTAGATCAGGATAGAAATGAATGGTTAATTTTTTCTATAGATAACCTAAAAAAAGATTTAGAATTGATTGAAAAGCTAACTAAAGATGATTATCAGGATGAGATTGAAACAAATGAAGATTCGCCTTATTTTAAGGACCCTTCATATAAAGTTGCTTATTTAAGACTTGATAAAGAAAAGCGAGCTTTACTGGATGAATTTGCAAAAAATAAAGATAAACCTGAAGCATTGACAAAAGATGATCTAAAAAATCTAGTCGAAGCAAGAAAATTAGTATTTTTTAGTGACTGGCTCTATCCTTTTATGGAGGATGAGAATCATGATGGCCTTATTTCCGAAAATAAGTATTTAGAGGATAAAATAAAATCCGATGCTGATTTATTTGAAAAATACAGGAGAGCTGACATTGATAAACGAAATAAATTAATGAAAGAGGATCTTAATAACTCAAATAATCCTCCTGAAAATGATCCTACAAGTGATGAGGATAATAAGGATAAAAATCCAAACCAAAAAGAAGAAGACACTCCTACAAATACCGATACTAACCCAGAAGAAGATGAAAAAAGCAAATACAAATACCAATCTATGTTTTATATAAAAAATAAGACAAGGGAATTTTATGATAGGCTTAGCGATGACCAGAGAAAAGAATTGGATAAAATGAATACTGACGGTGATGGCGTATTAAGTATTGAAGAACTTGAAAAATCAGCCAATTACCAACTTCCGATTATGAAGGATAAAGATTGGCTATACCCTTTTATGTATGATAAAAACGAAGACGGTATCATAGATGATTCTGACAGAAATTCAAACAATGCTTCTGAAAATACTGATAACACAAATAATCCACAAACAGGTACTACAAATAATGAAGAAAAAAAAGCTGAAGATTTAATAGATGAAAAATATAAAAATTCAGCATTCTATAATAATAGTAAGACTAAAGAAGCCTATTTAAAATTAAGTGATGACAGAAAAGAAATCCTTGATAAGATGAATACAGACGGAAAATATCCTTTAACTATAGAGGAAGTCAAAAATTCAGGCATGTTTAAAATACCAGTTCATAAGGATGATTGGATATATCCATTTATGATTGATAGGAATAACAGCGGAGAAGTTGGTGAATATGATGGACAGTTCGAAGACGCCGAACCTAGTGAAAAACAAGCAAGTAAAAAGCCAAATGCTAAGATTATAACAACTCAAGAACAAGCAAGTCAAAATCAGTATAAGCAAAGTCAAAAAGTAGAACCTATCCAAGGCCAAGAAAAAGTAGTAACTGAATCCAGCACTAAGACTGTAGATCAGCAAGGTCAAGCACAGACTGAATCAAGTCCAAAGTTAATAACCTATGTAGATAAGCAAAACCTAGCTCAAACTGAATCCAGTCCAAGGCCTATAACTTATAATAATCAACAAAGCCCTACACAAGTAGTTGAGAAAGCCCAAGCAAAGCAGCCAACATATAAAACAGTTGCAAATACCAATGTAAAAACAGGTATCAAAGGGCTGGGAGCAATAGTGATAGTTTTAATAATTTCAACTATAGGATCCCTCCTGCTAAGAAAAAAGAAAATCGAAAAATAAATAAGAAAGTTTTATGATTTGTATAAGATAAGTTTGATTTTAACCAGAGTTAGAATATCCTAGCTCTGGTTTTTGTATTAAATAACTTTTTAATCATTCCTTCGTAAAAATCAATCTTGGCAAAATCTTTATTGTTATTATTATCATTTCTATAGGAATCTTTTGAAGATTCCTCATAGATTTTTAGAAATTGTTCCATACTTGGTATTCTAAATTCAATTACTTCAAAATTAACAAGGTCTATATCCTCTTCATAGATTCTTACAAAGTCATAAAGAGAGCTTATAACTTAAAATTATAAATCTTTAATTTAGTCCTTCAAAATATATTTTTCCATCCTATAGCAAATGTATACCATGCCTAGAATTAAAGGTATTAGTATAATAAACAAGCCAATAAGCCAGTCATATAGGTTAAAAAATTCACCAGATACCATCGTAATCAAACTAATGACAATACCTACTAATCCTAACTTAATGCTAGACCTATACCAATAGTCGTTTCCATTTATCCAATTTGCCTCACTTTTAGCAAGTCTCGGCACAAGATAATGGGACAAGCCCACATACTTATATGAATCTAATCTCTCCCTTCCTCCTCTAAGTTCTTCTCTAATTTCTTTTGGTGGATAGGGTTTTGGATTTTTTAAAAGATTGTAATTCACGATAATAATTAAAATATTTATTCCTAACAATAGTAAATATAATTTATTAGTCATTTTCCACCCCTAATAAAAAATTTATTAAGATACCTTCTGTGCAATAATAACACCAATCGGTGCAAGAGCCCCATATAGCAAATTCATTTCAACTACTGAAAACCCTTGTTCCTCAACAAATTTTTCAAATTGTTCTTTATTCCATTCTTGATACATTTTAAATCCAAAAATAGACATCAAAGTCTTTTTGACTTTCCTCTCTTTACCCTCTTTCCATAGAAAGGTAGGTGCAAATAAAATTCCATTAGCTTTTAAGACCCTGTGAATTTCTTTCATTGCATAATCTGGATTTGGCATGATATGAAGCGCATTAGAGATTAACACACAATCAAATTTTTCATTAGCATAGGATAAATCTGTTGCATCTGCTGTTTCAAATCTAAGATTATCGTATTGCCCATGATTTTTAGCCTCTATAATCATTTGTTCAGAAAAGTCCGTAGCAAGCCAGCTTTTCGTATGTTTTGAAAGACTAAAAGATAATTGACCAGATCCACAAGCAAGCTCAAGCACTTCCATGTCTTTATTCAAATAAGGAATAATGGATTCACAAATCTTATTATAAACCCCTTTATCTTTTTTCATAAAGGGTGCATAAAGTTTAGCAAATTTATCCCAAAAATTTTTATTGCTTTTATCAGTCACTTGCACTACTCCTTTTAAATAAACTTGTATATAAATAAAGTGATTATATATCTACTTCAACGATTCCTGCATCTTTTATTTGAAAATGCGTTTCTTTATTTGTATAAGCTATACCATTTTCCAAACACAATATTATATTAATAACTCCGCCATGGGTAAGCAGTAGGGCATTTCTCTTTCCAACTTGTTTTTTAAAATTATACCATGCTCCCTTAATACGAATAAAAAATTCTTCCGGGCTTTCACCCCCAGGCCATGTTTCCGTCCAAGCAAGTGTCCTCCAATATTTGCCAGGATATTTTTTAAAAGCTACCGATTTTTCCATACCGGCTAATAATCCATTATTAACTTCACGAAATTGAGGCAAATATGTGATATCTATAGAAAGTGAATCAGCCACAATCTCAGCAGTTTCTTTTGCTCGCTTTAAATCACTAGAATAGATACTAGTAATACCCTTGTCTAATAATTTATGCTTTGCCCTATTAACCTGTGCCCTACCAATTTCTGTTAGCCCATATTCACTCCATCCACCGAGGCGATTGTCTGGATCAGCACCATGTCTCATTAAATAAATCATTTAAAAATATCCTCAATGCTCATACTTAGATCCTAAGACCTCAAAGACAAGATCAATAATATCAATATCAAATTTCTCCTTTGAAATCCCACTTGACTCAAGAAAATCCTTATTTTTTTTAAGTGATTTCCACAAGAGAGTTTTAGTTTCATCATCTATCTCAATTTTATAAAGCATATTGGCAAGTGATATAATTAAATCCTTATTATCGTCGTATATACTACTATTTGTATTTTTACTATTCGCATCTATAAAAGATTCAAAATCCTCTAGCGAATATTTTGCTTCTAATCCTTTGATTGGATTTATTAAAAGCTGTGTTGATGAATGCATTAAATTAACATAAGAACCTAATGCGTATTGCTGTTTTTCTGTCATCAAATCATAGTCAATGCCAAAGGTCTTAATGTTTTCTATTGCCTCATCTAAGCTTTCACACTCGTCATTGATTCGTTTTATACGCTCTAAAATTTCTATAATTGCAAGTTCATATGACTTTATATCTCTAAGACTTATGATCGTAAAGAGATTCTCTAATTTCTTTTTATCATTACTATTATTAAAAAAGAGTAATCCGCTCGCCAAAAACGATACTCCTGCAATGGCCCATCCTACAGGACCAGCCATGGTAAGAAAAGCGTTACCTGCTGCCATTCCTCCTCCACCTGCAGCTAAAGCTCCTCCTCCAAGCCATGCTAAAGCCGCATTTGTTGCTGCAGCACCACTTAAAGCAGAGATAGCAGTTCCTGTTGATGCAAGGCCAAATGTAGTTGCAACTCCCATAGCCGCAGTTGGACCAAATGTTACAACTGCAAGGCCAAGGCCAGCGCCAGCTGCACCAGCTCCAGTATTTTTAACAAGTGTTTTCTTATATTCTTTTTCAATATTCTCAGCTTGCTCTTTCCAAGCAGCTTTTTCCTTCTCCAATTTTTTATATTCAAATTTTTCATCACTAGGAATATTACGGATATTATCGAATAAGTCTTGGATTTTTGTTAATGAGTCATATAGTTTTTTTGTATGATTACCGAGATCTTCAATCGTAATATTAGTAAGATTTATTGTTGCTTGTAACTTATCCTGGGCTTGTTGAAGTTTACTTTTTTTATTCGTTTTCACAAGAATTTCCCTCCTTAAAATAAGAGTCAATGTCTGCTTTGCTTCGCAATATCTGATTCTTTGGAACATTTCTTTTCTCTGCTAAAAGAACAGATTTTTCAAAGGCTTCTATATACATATCACTTTCCTTCAATTCCTGAGTAAACAAAAGGAGGTCTTCATCATCATATACTTCTGACAGGATTTTTAATCCATCAATATAATCAGAAATAATTATTTTTTCTTGTCTTAAGGAAAAATTCTCCTTTTGTGCTTGATATCGTTTTAACCCTCTATTAGCCTCACCATATAAAGAAATTGTAAATCTACCTAGACCCACAATATTTAATCGCATCAAAAATTGATCTATTCTAAAACTCCCAGCACCTTGGATAAATCCTTGGGCAAGAGCATCTCCCACATCAAGTAAACAAAATGTTCCATGAGCCACGGTAAGCATTCTTTTTACACTAGCATTAGAAAAAGGCTCGCATAATTCCCACATCAAGGCAAAAGACCTATCCCCATCTTGATTATCCATAAAATATCTAACCAAACGCCTAATGGAATAAACCATCCTAACTAATAAGTCATTGACAAATACTGGTATAGCTTTAGCCGCTTCAAATCTTATATCATATCCTTGCTTATATATATCAAGAGCTAATTTATTGACAGACCTATCAAATTCTATATTTGAAATATTAAGCTTCCTCTTAATAGCAATAATATCATTTGTCCAAGCCCAGAAAGGTGAAGGTATACCCATACCTCGTCCCTTACTAGCTGAAGAGCCAGACATATCAGAAATCAAATGACCCAGCCAATTTATAAATCCACAAAATAATTTAGCAGATATATTAGCTCCTTGGAGGATAAAATTATCATCAGCTTCCTGTAATGAAATCAATTCTCCTTCGGAAACGAAATGCGATGTATTTGCAAACTGATCAAGAATTGAGAAAAATAATCCTAATAAGCTTGGATTATGGCCCAATGATTTAAAATGATGGTTCCTTGGATTAAGGTCAAAGACCCTTCTCGCAGCATCACCCGCTCCTGTCTGGTCGTAGGGAACCTTAAATTTCTTCTCTAAATATTTTATTGCTGAGGAAAGAGAATCATTGTTATTTCCATCCCAACCACAAAGCTTAGCAAAATCCATAGTACGATTTTCAAACCAATTGTCCGTAATATCCCCAATCACTGATTCACCTGCTTTTCCCACAAGGAAGATATCCATAAGTCCACAAATTGCACCACTAGCAGCAGCAAGTATATAGTCAGTTTTATCACATTCTGGAGTAAGCTTTTTAAGCGTATTTTCATTTTCATTAAGTTTAGAATTTATCTCATCCATCTCAAGCTCTGCAAGCCTCATAGCCGTCTGTATGTTAGAAGCAAATTCATATCCCTCTTCACTTATACCAAGATCTAATAATAGTGCTATTTCATTATTCTTTTCACTCGAGATGTCCATCTATCTCCTCCATTTGCCGTCTACTTCTAAATTTTTAAAAAATTCGAATCTTAAATTTGAGGTTTTCAAAACTCCGTTAAACCAAAGTAAATTCTTGATTAATTTTAATATATATAGAAATCTTTTCCTTGCTTACAGCTTTCATACAAGTCTTATAGTTTTTATAACTTATAGCTTACAAGTGCAATAAGCATGGTTTTGTTGAATATCATTATTTAATCATATTACCACTGATTTTATCAAATGTTTCTACTCTTAATTTCCAAATACCTTGATATGGCTGCTCAACATAGCTAATGTTCTTGTCTTTATATAAATACGCAATGCTTGGACTTCCTTCTACGTTTTTGTAATGAAATTTAATAATAAGATAATCATTAATATTTGTAGGTTGGTCGTTAACATTTTCCCTACCGGTATCATCGGTGTTTTCCAAAATATCTTCAATTATTCCGGATATTTCATCTTTATTCTCAATTTTTAAACATTCTTCTGAAGTATTCTTCATAATTTCAATTTCTTTTACTTCTTCGGCTTTTGGTAGATTTATTTTTTTATTACTACCACCACATGCAGTTAATGATAAAATAGTGATTAAAACTATTGCTATACCAAAATATTTTTTCATAGTTTTCATCTCCTTTTTTCGATTTATTGTAATGCTCCCCATTAAAATCTACACTATTTTAATCTGTACAATCGTGTTGAAACCTTTAAAATCAAATTTTTCTATAAGATGCTCCTTGATTTATGTATTAGTAACTTTACTTTTTATACCTATCAAGTCATACTCATCCATCTCAATTTAAATGTTTAGTTTTTTATCATATCAAGTTTAGAAAATAGTGCTACCGTCTCCAAATACCTTGTCTTTTACTTGGAATATAATTTTTTATCCTCGTCATTCTTGTAGGAACAAAATTTATCAATGTTATTGACTTTGGCATTTATTCTTTTATCTTTAAGGTTATTAGAATCTTGATTATCTTTAATTCCTGTTTTGAAATAGAATGTCAACTCATAAGGATGGAATGAACTGTCTTTATAAATTATACCAAACAAAAGAGTATCAACAATAATTGCAAATACTGGTCTGTTAAAATCTTCTATAATATCTCCATTCTTTAGAACCTTTATAAAAAATCAACAGAAGGAACTGGTGATTAATGTAGTAATTACAAAAATATCTCCTATAATATAACTCTAAATTTGGCGATAGATTATAATAAAGAAAAAAATTTTGAAAAACATTGGTATATCCATTCAAATGTCATCCATTTACTGCACATATTCAATTTATGAAAAAAAGAAAAACGATATATTGAACTGACCCCCAAAAGTTAGACCAAAAAACTAACTAAAGGAGGTCAGTTTTAAGGGCAAAATATAGCACTGAATTCAAAAATGAAAGTAGTAAGAGAATATTTAAAATACAGTATCTCATATAAATCTTTATCAGGTAAATATTACATACCATCAGAAATGTCAAAATCCCCAAAGAAATCAAAAAACACTAAAGTAGAAAGGATATTTCACTCAGATCAAGGCTGGGCATATCAAAAAATCAATATACATCAAGATTAGAAACAAAGGGAATCACTCAATTCATGTCCAGAAAAGGCAACTACTTAGACAACTCGCCAATGGAAAACTTCTTTGGAATACTTAAACAAGAAATATATTACGGAAGAAAATTCTACTCATATGAACACTTAAAACAAACAATAGAAGATTTCATAAAATATTACATCGAAGAAAGAATAAAAGAAAAATTAGGATACTTATCGCCTGTAGAATATAGAAAGAAGAGTGTAGCATAAAAAATGGGGTTGTTGCAGAATGAATAAATCGTCCCAAATCATTAGAGGAACCTCCACGAAAATTTTGCCTCCATGAGCCGGCAGGCTAGGTAAAAAATTTTCTAAGAGAACCCTCTAATGATGGGACGATAATTATTCATAGTTTTGCAACAGTCCCAGGACAAAGAAATACCAGAGCTAGTTTAGTTCTAACTCTGGTATTAGGTTCAACTTCGTGGGGTCACCTTAGATTTCCTTTAATAGGTCTGAAATATAAAAATAACTATTAACTTGTGATTAGTGAAATCAAATAATTAATCGTTCCATTTTCAATCAATATATAGAGACCGAGCCCAATAAACACGACTGGTACAATTATTTTTTCGTACTTTTCTACAATCTCTCCGATAGCAGAAATTGAGGCGAGATTTTGAGATAATTTGCATAGAACTAAAATCCCTAAGACAAATATTACCAGACTTATACCAATCTCAATCAAACTCTTTCCTGTAAAATAGGGAATATAAATTCCTAAATTATCTCCACCCATTGCCACTGTTAAACTTGTAAATGCTAAGATTTTTGATCCATTTCCGGTAATTTTTCCCTCGATGTCTTCTTCATCAATATCCTCATCCACAAAAATTGCTCTTATACCAAGACCTAGTGGAATTAGACCAAGGAGTCCGATAATCCAATCTTGTGGAATAAAATTCAAAAAGTAAGCGGCAATAAGACTAACCAAAACAAGCAGTCCTGTACCTAAATACTGCCCTGCATAAATTGATTTCAAGCCTTTCTTGCCTTGACTGGCGAATAAAATAGTCAAAACAACTAAGTAGTCAATTGATGTAGAGACAAAAACTAATAAAGCGGATACTATTGTTTCCATTATTTCTCCTTTCAAAATGTTTAATTTTTATAACCAATCAAAAATTGACTGCAAACACATTGTGCCTTGGCAGTTGCCAAAGGAGACAATTGAAGAAATAATTTCACAATTTTCCCACCTTTCCTTTTAATATTAGCTAAAGTATACTTAAACAGTCGGATTTTGTCAAGTATGCTGATAGATATCCACGCAAACTATAGAGATTGAAATTATATAACATTAGATAAACAAAGTGTTATTTACAGACCCTAACCGGCTTATTTGCCATGCTCAAATTTAAACTCTAAATAGCAAGTAGAAAAGTAAAATTAATTTGCTTTTCTACTTGACTTTTGTTAGCAGGTTTTTAGAGATTCTATTATTCTCTTCTTAGCTTCAAGAACATAGGGTACTGCTACAAGTTTTTCGTTAGATCCAGTTTGGATATCCTCAAGTAGCTGTCTATGGTAATAGTATTGCCAAGCATCTGGAGAATCTTTGATTATTTCTCCTAGTTTTTTCGTATAGGATTCTATCTTATCTACCCTATATCTTGTAGCTTCATTACTTCCATATAAGTTAGAATTATAATTTTTCTGATTATTTTTTCTCTCTAGTTCTAAAAAAAATTTTTCATAACTTATTAAATTTTCTATATCCTCTATTAGCTTTTTATATTTATCTTGCTCACTTTTTAAATAATTTCTGTATTTTTTTATTAGTTCGTTTTCTATAATTGGATTTTTTTCTTGAGCCTCAACTTTTCGAAATCTTTTAAAAAAATTCACCTTGCCCTTTTGACGTAGAACCTTTCTTACTTGCCTCATACCTTAAAACATTTTCATATATAGCTTGAATCTCTTCTAAAGTAAGTACACTTTCTTTATTCAAGTTGGCCATAATTGTTACTCTCCTTATTAAAAAGATTGGGACGATTATTATCGCCCCATCTTTATTTTTATAAATTATTAAATTATATTAAATTCTTTTAACATTTCTTCTATATCAGTTCCCTTGATAAGTTTTGCAACTTTCATTTTTTGTAGTGGACTAAGTGGAAGCTTAGGTTTTTTACCATCTGATAAGGCAACCATACCGTTTAGTAGGTATCTTATGTCATATCTTGAAGCATATACTTCTGGGACAGCTTTTTCTACACCACAAAGTACATAAACAGCTTCCATTGCAGTTCTACCTGAATATTCTGTAGTAAATACGGTATCTCTTCCTGGATCATCTAGTGTTTCTGCAAATTGTCCTAAAAAGGCAAAGTTAACTCCACCCTTTGGAACTACATAAGGTCTATCGCCAGCTTTTCTAGGCATAAATTGAGATGTGATATAAGGCATCATAACTGGTACTGCTGTACAAGTTTCAGCAAGTGCATCAATTTCATTTACAGGAACACCAATGTGGTATAACCATTCTTTTGTGATTTCTTTACCTGTACAATCTCTCATTTTTTTCTTGATGTAATCGCCTTCTACATCTGTAAATAGTCCATAAACCCAAACACAAACGTCATTTTCAGGTTGCTCTGGATATTGACCTTGTCTATTAATTGTCCAGCTCATTAACCAGCTTGAATCAACACAAGTTACAATACCACCTGTTACAGTTTTACCACCATATGGGCTTCTCTTTGTGATTTTTTCAATATATTTTGGAACTGATTCATCGTGGCATGTTACTGTACATGATTCCCAGTTACTTTTTTCTACATCTGAGCAGAATACTTCAGGTCTACCAAAATCATCTGATTTTTTGGCTATATTTTTCCACATTTCCCAGCAACCAGTTTGTTCATCGCTAAGTTCTGCTGGTGTGTTATCATCGCCATAACTTGAGTTTTCTGTCATAGAACCATTTGTTATAAATACAAGGTCATTTTCTGTAAGATCAATTGACTTATCATTTCCAATTTTATCTTCAGCGATAATTTTTGTTGCAACTTTTTTATTTTCTGAAATATCAAAGTCAACATCAACTACCTTGGTGTTATATTGGAATTTACATCCATGATCTTCAAGGTATCTAACCATAGGTTTTACAATTGAATTGTATTGGTCATATCTTGTAAACCTAAGGGCAGATAGGTTTGTAAGACCTCCTACGTGGTGGATGAATCTATTTAAGTATAGTTTCATTTCTAGGGCAGAATGCCAGTTTTCGAAGGCAAACATTGTTCTCCAAAGTGTCCAAAAGTCTGAATTTAAGAGTCCATCAGAGAAAATATCTTCGATAGCCTTATCTTCAAGCAATTCATCCTTGGTCATACAAAGTTCAGCAATTTCCTTAACTTGATCTTGAGTCAAATTGAATTTGCCATTGTCATAACGTTCACCTTGTTTATGAGTGATACGACAATTACTATAGTTTGGATCGTCGTAGTTAGTATAGAAGTAATCATCTAAAACACTCATTTCTGGGTTTTCTAGACTTGGTATAGAGCTCCAAATATCCCATAGACATTCAAAGTGTCCACCAGTTTCTCTACCACCACGGGCAACATAACCTCTTGTATCCATGTATTCACCGTCAAGTGAACCACCAGGTATATCTAATTGTTCTAAGAAGGTAATTTTATTGCCTTCCATATGAGCATCTCTAATTAAGAAACAAGCTGCAGTTAGTGAAGCAATACCTGTTCCTATTAAGTAAGCAGATTTTTCTTCGATTCCTTTAGGCCTTCTAGCCTTAACTAGTCTTTGAAAATCTCCATTAGTAAGTTTTAATCTTTTATCATGAGTTTTAAGTTCCATAACTTCTCCTTTAATAACTTAATATTATCATCTTATATTTATATTAAATCATGAAAAGAGAAAAAATTCATCTACCAAAACTAGTTTTTTGTCCAAAGTTTACTCAATCTCTATACTTTGGGTAACCTTTTCCAGGTTTTCACTCCTTTTTAATGACAACAAAATATTTCCATCCATTAATTTCCCTATCCTATTAGTGACTAAAACAGGGTCGGTTTTCATATCAGTCGCTATCCATTGTATAAGTGAAGTACTTAGAGCACACTGATAAAAATAAGATATTAGATTAATATCAGTTTCTTTTGCTCTAGTATCCTTTGATATGTGTTTGACATATTTCGTAATAACTTCACCTGCCATAGAATATACATATTTTTCTACATTCGCCTTATAGTCAGAAAAGTAAATATGTCTTATAGCTCTTTTATTTTCCAGGATAAAGGTTGCTGCCAAGATAAAACTATCTTCCCATGAAAGATTTTCATTAAATTCCTCAATCACTACATCAAGCTCTGACTTGAATATTTCTTTTATTAATTGTTCTAAATTTTCATAGTGGTAGTAAAAAGTTTTTCTTTCAATATCACACTTCTTGGCTAATTCAGTAACAGTTATCTTATTTAATGTTTTTTTATCTAAAAGATTCATAAATTCTTTTTTTATTAAATCTTCAGTATAGTTTTTGCTCATATAATTGCACCTTCTTAGTAGTTAATTTTTCCTTAAAAGTAGGATTATAAACCCTATATTTTAAATTTTGGCATCTTAATCAATCTTTGCTAGAAATTTTTTATTGTAAAGGCTAAAACTTAATCCTTTAATTTCTAGGAATATTACTTATAATCTTGCTTATATCTATAAATTGGTTTAGACTTCTAAAAACTTGAAAAATTGATGATTGTATGATAAAATCTTCGTGAGTTTCTGGAAGTTCCATCATATGAAAATGTTCTTCTAAAAATTCTATCCTTTTTTTAACCTTAACCATATCACCATTATCACTAAGATTGTTTGCAGTATCAATCATTAGATCAGATATCAATTTCCCATCGGCAAATTCTTTAGGTATTGATTTTAAATCATCATACATCTCCATCAAAAGATCCATCTCCCTTTCCCTATGGCTAAGGCCTATCAGTAGATTCTTGCTATTTTCTATACGATTATCATTTTCAATAATCGCAAGATCAAGGGCCTTGTTTATGTCATCTTCAAGCTTTTCGATCTTTCCTTCATATATTTTAACATCTAAATTATTTACAAGAGTATCTCCAAAAAATATCAAGATATCCTTGATATCTCCATCAATATCCTCTATCCACTTTTTCAACTCATCCTGACTTTCTGGTGCATATAAGTTAGTAAGCATGGCAAATCCTGTTCCTATAAAGATAAGACCCAGTTCATTAAAGATAATTGATGAATTAATTTCTCCATAGCTTAATAGATGTGTAACTACCACGCTTGAAGGACCCAGGCCTAGTTCAATTTTTAATAGGAAAGATATAGGCACAAATAAGAGTAAATATAGGCCAAATGCCCAAGTTTTGTAGTCAAAAATTTCAAATATCAAAATCCCTAAAACAAGAGCTATTATAGCAGATAAGGTTCTTTTAAGTCCACCCTTAATAGTGGCCTTTCTAGTCTCAAATATATCAAGGATGGTAATAATCCCTGCTGAAGATGAGAAACTAAGTCCTAAGGCTTGGGCTACAAGTAAGGATAGGGTAGCTGCTATAGCTGTTTTTATAGTTGTGCTAAGTAATGTTTTGTTCATAATTATTCCTAATTGTAAAACTTATTTTTATATCTTTATATATTTTAATTTAATCTTTGTTTTACTGATCGTGGGTATTTCATATAATACTCAAATCTTAACCTAAGCAAAATATTTAAAGCATTAGTTTTTTTATAATAAGCTTGCGACCATATCGCCGTGCCTTTTTTCATCCTTCCTAACGCTTTCGATTTCTGGAAACTTTTTTGCTACTAGACCATAATTTTCAGAAGCTTTATACTCACCATTTACAATTTTTGGATACAATCTTTTTTTACCGATTAGCTTATAAAGGATAGGCATAAAGAAAGCCAAGCTTTTCTTTGGTTTTAAATTTTTCCTTGTAAGTTTATGAAATACCGCAGCATGGTGACCCTCCTCTGCTGCAAGCTTTCTAAAAGTAGCCGCATCATTTTTATCCTTAACTACATCAGCGAGGGCTCGGTACATCAAAACTACATCTAATTCTCCTTGTTGAGATTTCAATAATATTTTCATATCTTCTTTACTTATAGTCATATTCTTTCCCCTAGTTTTTATTTTCATTTTATATTGTTAAAAAATTTCAATTTATCTTCGATATATTTATTATATGAATTTTTAGATAAAATGACAATAAAAAACCCGACTTAAAACACTCTATAACGTATGTCGGAAAATTTTACTAGTTATTGTTTTTTATTGAATAGGCAACTGATTATACATGACTTGAGTGGTCAGTATGGATAAAATTCTAATTCTTAAAAAGGCTCGCATGTGGAAATATATATATTAAATTATTCCTAAATTCTATTAACTTTTATATTAAGGGTATATAAAATTACAATCTCTTACACTTTTTGTATCCAAGAAGTACATGGATGACGCGCTGCTTCAAAAGACCTATACCACGGATTTCCTGACAAAGAAGCGCATCAAGAACAACGGCGACATTCCTCAATACTACGATGAAGTCGACCACGAAGCAATCATTCCAAAGGAGCTCTTAATGTAGGTGCAGGCAGAGCTTGTCCGCCGTCGGGTAGTCCGTGTCAGCCCGACAGGAAAGAATGGTATGGATACAATAAATAATGAAGAAACAAAAGCTGAAGATTTAATTGATGAAAAATTTAAAAATTCGGCATTTTACAAGAATAGCAAAACTAGAAAAGACTATCTAGATCTAAGTGACGACAGAAAAGAAATCCTTGATAAGATGAATACAGATGGCAAATATCCTTTAACCATAGAGGAAGCAAAAAATTCAGGCATGTTTAAATTGCCAATTCATAAGAGTGAGTGGATATATCCATTTATGATTGATAGGAATAACAGCGGAGAAGTTGGTGAATATGATGGTGTGTTTGACGATTCTCAACCAAGTGATAAAAAATCAAGTGAAAAGCCAAATTCTGAGCTCGTAACAAATCAAGAACAAGTAAATCAAGATCAGTCTAAGCAAAGTCAAAAAGTAGAACCTATCCAAAGCCAAGAAAAAGTAGTAACTGAATCCATCACTAAGACTGTAGACCAGCAAGGTCAGGCACAGACTGAATCAAAATATAAATTACCCTATTTATCTTTATATAAATATTATATCTTGTAAAAATTAATAATAGCTGTTCCTATCCAATTAGGAATATTAAAAACTAGAGATCTGAATTAGAAAAGTTTTAAAATTGAAAATATGTAAAAAAGCTATATCTACCTACCGGCATTCGAGATAAAAATCTCTAGCAAATAGGAATTATAGCTACTAAAAATAATTAATGATTTGTTCAAAAATCAACTTCTATTTTTCATTCAAACCAATTTCATTTTTCTTAATTCTAAGGCTTAAATCCTTAATATTTTTTTCTATTTTAGATATAATTTTCCTAAAAAAGTCATCGTCTTGATCTGTTGGATCTTCTAAATTCCAATCCTCTGTATATTGATTTTCTACAATAGGACAAATTACATCACAGCCCATAGTAATTGATATATCAATATCTAGTAGGTCAGAAATTAATTTTGAATGTTGGGTTTTCTCCATGTCAATATTGTATATATCTTTCATTAGCCTAACAGCATCTTGATTTATTTGGTCTTTGATTTGTGTTCCAGCTGAATAGGAGTCAAACACATCTGAAGCAAATTTTTTCCCTAAGGCTTCTGCAATTTGGCTCCTACAGCTATTATGGACACATATAAATGCAACTTTTGGCTTTCTCATTTTAATTTACACCATTGTCTTCTAATAAATCTTTCACTTCATCCTTGTTTAAAACTTTGCCATATGATACAACTTTGCCGTTTATAACTAAGGCTGGAGTAGACATAACTCCATAACTTGCGATTTGAGAAAAGTCTGTAATATGGTCTATATCTTCTTCGACATTAAGTTCAGCCAGTGCTTCCCTAGTTGATCTTTCTAAAGCAATACACTTAGCGCAACCGGAACCTAATATCTTTATCCCCTTTTCTTCTGCTTTTTCTATATTATCTGACGAGTAATCTACATGACAACAAGTTGATTTTTTAACTTCCTTATTATTAACAGGCTCACAATTGCCTCCACAAGTACAATCTTTCTCTTTTTTATCTTTCTTACCAAATAATCTCATTTTTTCCTCCTTATTCCATAACTATTGTTTTCACAACAGCATATATTTTTACTTTCTTCCTAATAATTTCATTATAGTTATCCATTAAATTAAAATAGGGCTAATAATATTAAATAAGTAACCTACAACAATTATACCAAAAATACAAATTCCTATAAATAGAAATAAAAGCTTTGGTTTAACTGCTTTTTTTAACATAATCAATGATGGTAGACTTAGTGTAGTAACTGCCATCATAAAAGATAGGACGGTTCCAAGTTGGGCGCCTTTTGCTAATAGAGCTTCTGCTATTGGTATAGTTCCAAAAATATCAGCATACATTGGTATTCCTACAATAGTTGCCAAAACTACTCCAAATGGATTATTGCTTCCTAAGATATTTTCCACCCAAGTTTGAGGGATCCAATTGTGTATCAATGACCCAATGCCCACACCTACTAAAATATAAGGGAAAACTTTTTTGAAAGTATCACTGACTTGAGTTTTACAAAAATCAACCCTATCTTTTACCGTTAAGCTTGGAGAGCTAATATCAACTTGACTAGCATTTTTTATAAAATCTTCTACATAACTTTCCATATGCATTTTTTCAATGAGACTACCACCAATTACAGCAATAATTAGCCCGAAGATAACATATGCTAGGGCTATTTTACCTCCAAAGATACTCATTAGTAAAATAAGGCTACCCAAATCAACCATTGGAGAAGATATTAAAAATGAAAAACTCACTCCAATAGGCAAACCAGCACTTGTAAAGCCCATGAAAATAGGGATTGAAGAGCATGAACAAAAAGGTGTTACTGTGCCTAGTAAAGCAGATATGATATTTGCCCCTAATCCATCAAAACGTCCCAGAATTTTTTTGCTTCTTTCAGGTGGGAAATAGCTTTGAATATAAGAAATTATAAAAATCAACACGCAAAGTAATATTGTAATTTTTATAAAATCATATATGAAAAATTGTAAGCTTCCTCCAAGTTTTGTGCTTATATCAAGGCCAAGATTTGTCAATACATTTCCTATCAATTCATTGAGCCATTTCATACCTAGAATTTGATCTTGAATAAAACTCCACATACCTAAGCTCCATAAACTTTAGATTCTTGATTTTCTAAAAACCAGTGTTTTGTATTATTAGCAATATTTACTAAGAATAACATAACTGGGACTTCAGTAAGGACCCCTACTGTGCAAGCTAATGCAACTGGTGAATCTATCCCAAATATTGCTATTGCAACAGCTACAGATAATTCAAAGAAATTTGAAGCTCCAATCATACCTGCTGGTGCAGCTATTTCAAAAGGTAAGCCTACTTTTTTGCTTACACCATAGGCAATAGTAAAAATTAGGAAAGTTTGAATGGTAAGTGGAATAGCTATCAATAAAATATGAAATGGGTTTTCTAAAATTACATTTGCTTGTGAAGAAAATATAATTATTAGGGTCAATAGTAGTCCAACTGTTGTCATTCCATCAAATTTACTTGAAAATTGTTTTTCAAAATAATCCTTTCCTCTTTTATCAATTACTATTTTCCTTGTGATAACACCTCCTAGTAATGGAATAGCAACAAATAAAAACACACTAGTAAATAATGTGCTATAGGGTACTACAACATTAGATACACCTAATAAAAACTTCACTATAGGTACAAAAGCAATTAAAATTATTAAATCATTTGTGGCTACTTGAACCACAGTGTAAGCAGGGTCACCCTTTGTAAGAGTCGACCAGACAAAAACCATAGCAGTGCATGGCGCAGCTCCGAGCAAAACAGCCCCCGCTAAATAATCACCTGCCAAATCATTAGGAATGATATTTTTAAATATAATAAAGAAAAACAAATAAGCTATTCCAAACATAGTAAATGGTTTTATTAGCCAATTAACAGCCCATGTTACAAACAAACCTTTTGGATTTTCTCTAACTCTTTTAATACTTTGAAAATCTACTTTCATCATCATTGGATAAATCATAATCCAAATTAATATCGCTATCGGCACAGATATACCAGCAATTTGAATTTTACCTAAAGCAGATGGGATTATAGGTATATATTTTCCTATAAGTACCCCAACAATCATACAAAACAATACCCATAAAGTTAGGTATTTTTGAAATACATTAATTCCTTTATTCTTATTTTTTTCCATAGTTCATCCTCCTCCTTTAGTATAGACATATTCAAATATTTCTATGTGTGGTCAAAAAAATTACTTATCCCAAGTGTGACAAATACATCCCTCTCCGTTATCAAATATTTCCTTTAAGTCGGATTGCATCTCATTTAAAATCTTTTTATTGGCAATGTAATATATGTTTTTTCCTTCTCTTCGACTAATAACTAGATTAGCCTCCTCTAATCTTTTCATATCATTAGATAAGGTTGGTTGTGTTATATCGAATTTCTCTAATATCTCACAGGCACAGAGCTCATTGCAAGATAACATGTCTATAATTTCTAATCTTTTTGGATCACTCAAAACTTTTAATTTTTTTGATATATCTATATATTTATTCTTCAAGTAAGCCTCCTTCCTCTCTTCATATAAAATTTTACATTCATATAGAAGATTGTCAATGCGTTTTTCTTTCTTCTCTTAACATAATTCTTATTGTTTTTCTTACTAGCTCAACTCATTTATATCTACAAATTTGACTTCTCTCTGTACACTCCACCTAAAATATCCACAATGTATGGAGACTCTACAATAATTTATAAATATACTCTTCCCTCCAAATAAAATTTAAAGCAAAAAATTAGGCCTTTAAGATTTTTTATAAAGATCCTAAAAGCCAACTATTTCAACAGAATTATAGCCTATCAACTAAATTTCTTGACATTAATACTACAGTCTCCATATGTCTTTAATTATGGGATAGAAAAAAGGGATATAAAAAATTGAAAAAATAATTTTTTCTGGTATAAATATTATTATTGTAGAAAATTTACAAATAATTACCCGAGGAGGTAAAATATGAAAATCTTTGAATCAATAAAAAATAGGTGGAAAAAATTCTTGGAAAATCTAGCAAAAGAAAATAAAAAATCTTTTGGAAATGAAAGATTAGATTGTTGTTCAATGAACAAAAGAGAATATAAATAA
Organism: uncultured Anaerococcus sp.; assembly: GCF_963512375.1. Classification (NCBI taxonomy): domain Bacteria; kingdom Bacillati; phylum Bacillota; class Tissierellia; order Tissierellales; family Peptoniphilaceae; genus Anaerococcus; species uncultured Anaerococcus sp. The sequence goes on along the minus strand of NZ_CAUPMI010000018.1, from coordinate 23,195 downwards.
AGAAAAAAATGACCATGGCGGAGACTGTGTAAAATTTTGTGTATAGAAACCTCCTGATTAGGGTAAGTAAAAACTAATCAGGAGGAATTTTTATGCCAAGAAAAAAACAGAAACAAAAAGAAGCAAAATAGCAAACATGTTAAAAGAATTAATGAAAGACCTAAAAGCAGTGTACAAAGTACCAACAGAAGACTTAGCCTTAACAAATTTAGACATCTTTGAAGAAAAATGGGGTAAAAATACCCAATGTGTGTAAACTTTTAGAAAAATAACTTGGCAGAATTATCCACATATTTTAAATATCCATAAGGAATAAGAAAACTAAGATACAACAAACGCCATGGAAAACTTCAATAGGCAATTAAGAAAAGTTACTAAAAACATGACAATATTTTCAAATGACTACGCACTACAAAAAGCTTGTATCTAGCAATGGTAGATGCCTCAAGTAAGTGGACCTATAGGATTCGTCGCTGGGACTAAATCTTATCCCAATTATCAATATTTTTTTAAGGAAGTTTTAATTAAGATAAAAACTTAGTATGAAATCGGCTGCAAATTTCATGAAAATTCGACAGTTTATTAAGCCCAAGTAAAATTAAGACAAGCTCCATTCCTATAGGAATTGACAAATATTGATACATAAAAAATGTATCAACCCTTATCCTTATATCAGGATTTAGGTTTATACACAAAATTATTTACAGATTCAAAAAATTTGACAGTACCAATTATTTTTGTACTTTGATTTAGATAGTCTTTCTAAAAATCTTTCGAAAAAATATATTTTCAGAACTTCTTGCGACTTTAAAATTTTCTTCTCTGCTAGGCTTTTTATCTTGCCCTTTATACTCTCGATATTAATCACGATAATGCCTCCATATATCTCCTAATTTCATCTTCTATTTTAAATAGTCTACTGTATTTTATGAGTCGTCTTAGATTTTTATTTGGTGATTTAAAGTTTCTTTTTATGGATTCTGTGAAAATCTGCTTATCTATTTTTTCTCTGTCGATTATTATATCACAAATTGTTCGATCTATATCATAAACTGTAATAAGATTGCCTTGTGGTGATTTTATTTTTGTCTTTCCTTTTTCTACTTTAATTGATACATTTTCAAGTATCATTTATTCTTTGATTTTCTTTGTTAAATTTCTTGTCTTAAGCATAATTTCCATATATTATTCCTCCATTTTTTATGTAATCAATTCTAACAATAAAAAATAACCAAATTATAATTACGGTATTTTTCGAAAAAATATATAAACTTTGAAAGGAGCTTTAAAAGAAGCAAGCACAGTAAGTGTACGGACACTTACGAAAAAATTAATGGAGCAGACCTTTACGGAATGCTCCATTTTTTAATTTTTACCTTGTCAGGGAGAACCCTAAGACCCCTACATCTCTAGTAAGGATTTTGGGGTTCTTGTTAAGCTCTAATATTTATTTTAAAATAGGTTGTATAATTGACCTAGGGCGACCTTGTCTACTGGATCACATGTGATTTTCTTTCCTTCAATTGTTACTTCATAAGTTTCTGGGTCTACCTTGATGTTTGGAGTTTCGAAGTTTAGTTTCATATCTTTTTTGCCGATGTTTCTACAATTATGAACAGGTAGTACCATTCTTTTTAGGTCTAGTTTTTCTTTTATGCCTGATTCATAGGCGGCTTTTGAGACGAAGGTAAAACAAGAATTACCAATTCCTCCACCAATGGCCGCATACATTCTTCTGTATATTACAGGTTGTGGTGTTGGTATGGATGCGTTTGGATCTCCTGACGGTGCCATTATTATTAGACCATTTTTTAGTATTTGTTTTGGACGAACTCCAAAGAATTTTGGCTCCCAAAGGACAAGATCTGCACGTTTACCAACTTCGATTGAACCAATATATTCAGATACTCCATGGGCTATGGCTGGATTTATAGTGTATTTGGCTACATATCTTTTAGCCCTAAAGTTATCGTTATTATTCGCTTTATCTTCTTTAAGGGCTCCACGTTGGTCTTTCATCTTTGAAGCTGTTTGCCAAGTTCTCATAACAACTTCCCCAATCCTGCCCATGGCTTGAGAGTCTGAAGACATTATTGAGAATACTCCCATGTCTTGGAGGACATCTTCTGCAGCTATTGTTTCCGGTCTAATCCTTGAGTCAGCAAAGGCTACATCTTCTTCTATGGTTTTGTCAAGATTGTGGCAAACCATAACCATATCCAAGTGCTCATCTGAAGTATTTATGGTAAAAGGCATGGTTGGATTTGTTGATGCTGGAAAGACGTTATTAAATCCTGCTGCAACTATTTGATCAGGTGCATGTCCTCCTCCTGCTCCTTCAGTATGGAAGAAATGTATAGCTCTACCACCAATAGCATCTAGGGTATCTTCGATTGTACCGCCTTCGTTAAGGGTGTCGGTGTGGATGGCAACTGCAATATCGTACTCATCAGCAACTTCAAGACTGGCATTTATAACGGCTCTTGTTGCTCCCCAGTCTTCATGAATCTTTAGTCCACAAGCTCCTGCTTTTATTTGTTCATAAAGTGGCTCTTTGCTTGAGCAATTACCCTTACCTAAAAGTCCTACATTTACTGGATATCCTTCGACTGATTTTAGCATAGCTTCTAGATGGTTAGGGCCTGGAGTACAGGTTGTAGCATTTGTTCCATCAGCAGGGCCTGTTCCGCCTCCGATTAGGGTAGTAGTTCCTCCTGCTAGAGCGGTATTTGCTTGATCGGCTGATATAAAATGAACGTGGGTGTCAATTGCTCCAGCGGTTACGATTTTATTTTCGCCTGAGATTATTTCAGTGCTTGCCCCTATTACAAGACCAGGGTTGACATTATCGTTCATATCAGGGTTTCCAGATTTTCCTATTCCTGTAATAATACCATCCCTAATTCCTATATCTGCCTTATAAATACCAGCATAGTCTAGGATAATCGCATTTGTAATTACTGTATCGCAAGTTCCTGAGGCATAACTTGCAGTTGAAGATTGGTTCATACCATCTCTTACAGTCTTACCACCACCAAAGATCGATTCATCTCCATAAATTGCATAATCTTTTTCTATTTCTATTATAATATTTGTATCTGCTAGTCTAACTTTATCGCCTGTAGTTGGCCCATACATAGACCCGTATTTTTCTCTTGAGATTTTAAATGACATCTATTCCTCCCCATCACTATTAATATTAGCGTAGCCTTTTTGAACTAAGTTTTTCATGGCTTCATCTTTTTTTATATCATGGGCTACACCATTTGTGAGTCCGTTAAAACCGATGACCCTTCCATTTCCGCCAATATCAATTAATCTAACCCTATGGGTTTGACCTGGTTCAAATCTAATAGCATTTCCTGCAGGGATGTCTAGCTTTTTGCCAAAGGCCATGCTACGATCGAATTTCAAAAATCTATTCACTTCAAAAAAATGAAAATGAGAACCGATTTGTACGGCCCTATCCCCAGTATTTGTTACTTCTATTTCAATAGCTTCGAAATCTTCATTTAAAATTAAATCTTCATTTTTATAAAAAATTTCACCTGGAATCATTTTTGCCTCCTACACTATTGGTTGATGAACTGTTACAAGCTTGGTTCCATCAGGAAATGTGGCTTCTATTTGTACATCCTTAATCATTTCAGGGACACCTTCCATGACATCATCCCTTGTTAGAATCTTCCTGCCTTCTTGCATCAAATCTGAAACAGTCTTGCCATCACGAGCCATTTCATAAAGCTCGGCACTGATTAGAGCGACTGCTTCAGGATAGTTTAATTTAAGTCCACGTTCTTTACGCTTTCTGGCAACTTCTCCAGCTGTAAATATCATCAGGCGTTCAATATCTTTTGGTACTAAATGCATATCCTTCCCCCTTTTTCAATTAAATAATCTATTATTTCTTTTTCACATTCTATTAGATCCTGGCCCATCTTGCCCAAAATCCTGATTTGAATATCATTTCTAAAACTTAAACTTGCCCCACCTTTTAGGCCTCTTTTTTGGCTATGCTTTTCAATTATTTTGCGGATTTCGCCAATGTTATCTTCATTGGAAAAATTTATAGCAACCATAGACAAAAAGTGGTCATAGCCTTCCATCAGGCCAAGTTCATTTATATTTTGTTCTCTTGGCCTTATAAGGTTTTTTTCGGTATAGATAAGTTTGCCATCAAGATTTATATCTAGATTAGTCTTGTAGCTTTTAAATTCAAAACTTTCACCCCTGCCAACTCTACCAGCTACAAAACAGTTAGAAAAAATAAGCCTGGCATCTTTTTCTAAATCGACCTTGATATCCTCCCTAAAATCTGCATCCTTGTAGAGAATCATGGGTAAAAGTTTAAAAATAAAGTCAGATTTTTCTTCTCCTTGAATTTCAACCTTACGACTTGCGAAAGAATCCTCGTTCATCTTATAAACTTTTTCGTATGATTGAGAGGAAAGCAAGACCTTGCTATTCTTTTTTGCATAAAATCTTTCTTCTTGCATATCGCCTTCCAGGATACCTGGGCTTGAGCTCATAATCATAGCCTTGGTAAAGTCGCCATATTTAAATGTATGCATAAGTAGAAATGGTGGCGAATTGTAGATATCTTTTAGGATTGTTGTATCATCTTTATTTTCAAACTCTAAATATAATCTGCTGGCTCTTGCGTATGTTTTTTTCATTATTTTAAATCTTCTAATAAGACTTGCTTTCTTATCCAGTCATAAACCTCATTAAGACCATCGCCATTTTTGATATTAGTAAAGATAAATGGACGATCTCCTCTTTGGGCTAGGGTATCTTTTCTCATAGCCTCAAGGTCAACGCCAACATAAGGAGCTAAATCTTTTTTGTTTATGATAAGAAGGTCTGATCTTAAAATTCCTGGGCCTCCTTTTCTTGGTATATCCCCACCTGCAGCTACATCTATTACAAAGATGGTGGCATCTGCAAGGTCAGGACTAAAGGTTGCTGATAGATTGTCTCCACCACTTTCGATAAAGATTATTTCTATATCCTTAAAATTTCTGACTAAATCCTCACAAGCTTCAAGGTTCATAGAAACATCGTCTCTTATAGCTGTATGAGGACATCCTCCAGTTTCTACTCCTCTTATCCTATCTCTTTCAAGAATCCCCTGATCTTTTAGGTAGTTTGCATCTTCTTCTGTATATATATCATTAGTAACTACTGCTACATTGTAATCTTTTTTGAATTCTTCTACTAGTTTTTCTATCAAATGTGTCTTGCCGCAACCAACAGGACCTGCGACACCGATTTTTACGTAATCCATAAGCCTCCCTAAGACATATAAAGTCTTGAATATAATACTTCATGTTGCATTGAAGCAACTTCTACACCTGGATATGAAGTAAAATAATACTCCTCATCCAATTTATCTATCTTTGTAACTAAATCTATTATCAAGTCATAGATTTCATATAAGATTTTCTGCCCATCAAACTGGCTGATAGGAACAGTCTTAACAGCTGTAATCACTAGATTCTGTGCCATATTAAAGGCAAAACTCAAAAGAGATGCGGTCAAATCAATATCAAGACTTGCTGTAATTAGAGCATAGGCGACTGAGTGATGGATGATGATGTCATTTTTCTTATGATAATCTAGGTAGTCATAGTATTGTTCTGGCATAGCTATGTCCATCTTATGAACTGTCGATATAAGTCTTGAGCCTAACTTCTCTGAAGCTTCTCTTAACTCTTTTTGGCTTTTTTGAGCCTGTAATCTGATATTCAACTCTAAAAGCTCATCTTTTTTTCCTTCTATAAAATAATTGTAAGCTAGATATACAGCTAAAAGGTCATTATAATAGAAGTTAGTTTTTAAATAGTTTATTAAATATTTTTTTGTATCTTTCGAATCTTTAATCAAATCCTTTAGGATATAATTTTCAAGACCATAAGAATGAGAATAAGAACCTATAGGAAATTGACTATCATTTAATTGAAGTAGGATGAGCTCTTCTTCATATTTTTTTCTATTCATGGTGGTGATCATGGTCGTGACTATGAAGATCTACTACTTGACCTTGAGGTAGAATCGCCATCAAGTTGTTTTTTGGCAATAATTTAGCCATGACCTTATCAAGCTTTATACCATCTACGTTCTTTAGCATTTCTTCAAGGGTCTTCTCGTATGGTGTTATTAAAGATTTGTCATCTTCTGACCAGTACAATTTTGCATGGCGATTGCCAATAATATATGCCAAGTTAACAAAGGACTTAGCCTCATCTATGGAGAGCTTTAAGCATTCTAGCTCTTCGATATTGATAACATAAATTACATTAGCTTCTCGATAAATTATATCTCCATGCTTTAGACCTCTTTTTCTATCTTCTTCAGAAAGCTTTAGACCCAAATCCAGACCCTCATATTCAAATCTTTGAATTTTCTTATGAGCATGGTCGTAAGGCATATTAAGCCAGTTTATTTTTAAATTTTCTTCATTTATATCAAAAACATTTCCAATAATTTTTTCTATTATCACTTTATTCACCCCTTTTTTTACAAACTTAATAGTACCCCTTAAAACAAAAAAAAACAATGATTTTGCATTTTATAAAATGTAATTTTCTTTATTCTACTTTTTGAAGACAAGCTTAGCTAAATTTCCCAGACAAAAACCGCATATAGAATATATCCATATACGGTTAATTTTTCATAGGATAATTAACAACACCTCCCAAATTATAATTATAACAAAAAGACCCCAGGTCTTCATGATGATTATATTAAAAAACTCAAATAGTAAGAAATATAAATCCAAGAACTAGTATCTAAATCAAGAATGTTCTCAATAAATATATCTCCTGTTCCTCCACAAATTATAAGGTCTGGTCTATATATTTCAGCTTGTTTTTTATATATTCTCTGTCTTCTTTTGAAAACTTATCTATCTCAGAATCCTTTGATGTTGTCTTCCCAGGAGTATTTTTTAAGTTTATAACCAAAATAGGGGCAAGATATTTTCCCCATTCATTTTTATCTAAATCTTCAACCCTATCATAATTTTTTTGAATATAATTCCTGCACTAAATCTAATAAGATTATTCCATATACATCCACCAACAGAACCATCCTCACTATACTAAACTACCACCTGTCTATTTTAATAATAAACTCTAAAATCTAATATCTCAATAAAAGTGGCATAAAAAAACAACATACAAAATCTGATGTCGGTTTATTTTTAGATCATAGATTTTCATTCTATCTATAAGTATCCTATTATATTTTCTATAATATCTTAATTTACTTAGATTCTTGTTTAAAAGTCCTTATATTTATCATATCAGAATACATATCCATAATTAATTTATAAAAATAAAAAAGACATAGGCTATAGATAAACTCTAAGCTCATATCTTCCTAAATTTAAAGAAAAAATGCAACATATAAACCAGCTACTAAATTAGACACCGTATGTATGATAAAACTTGGAATAATTGATCCCTCTGATAACTTCTCGTTGATATATCCCATAGCATAGGCTATACACCCTGTAACAAAAATAATTAAAAGAGATTTTAATACACCTACAATAAGAAAAAACATCACTCCGTGAACCAGTCCAAACAATATTGATTGTATAAGATTTCCATTATTAAATCCTATTTTACTAACTAGTCTTTTAAGTGCAAATCCCCTAAACAAAATCTCCTCAGGTAAAGCAGTGTTAAGGGCTGCATAAATTATAATAGGCAAAATAGCCTTGAATCTAAGTCCCGCAAACTCGCTAGTTGCATTATTAACTCCACTTAGACTATTTAGAAGAATTATGCCTATTATTATATAGATAATGGTTACTATAAATATTGATAATATCAAAGTCTTGTCTACCCTTTTAATTCTTTTAAACCCTATCCATTCTGTAAATTTCTGATTTTTTCTAACTTTAAAATACCAATAAACAAATGGTATAAGTGAAAATAAAACGATTTGAATTAAACTACTAATAAGTTTGTTAATTGCTAAACTCATAATCCCTCCTTGATACAATATAAAAGTACATTTATATTATGCCCATATATGAATATTTAAAACTTGAGAAAAGTAAAATATTTTATTCACTTATATATAAATCTGATCTATAAATTATAATATTTGATTAAATCTCTTAAGTTAATTGCCTTTTAAATATTTTTCATAACACCCTTTTGATATCTCAGCTAACAGATCTTTAGGCAATAGCCAAGAATATGGCAGCCTTACATAGCTTTAGTTACATCATAATCTGTTAATTTATCCCTAAAATATTCAGTTTATTCCTCTCCTAGTTATACTCCTATATGATTTTTTGACGAAGCAAATTGAATAATATTTTTACCCTCCCAATATGTGGGTATACTAGAAAACTTTTCTGTACTTTCTCATCAGGTATTTTCATAGGTATTCCACCCCTGCAGTCCTCGCTTTTTATTTCGATCAATGCAAACACACCATTGAGAGTCTTATAATTTTTTATCTTTTTTTCTTGATATCAACACCACCGTCTCCACATGGATTGGGTGGTAAGTATTGATAAAATTTACATTTTTAGGAAAGCCTAGTTCTTGGGAATATATCTACTCCTTTTATTCTTTCTTCTTCACTACCTATTAATATTAAATATTTTAAAAAATCAGGGTGGACCACCCTTCTATCTCTTCTTTCCAAGTTTATTAGGCAACTCTTAATGGAACTATGATTAAAACTTTAGAAATTGCAAAAGAATCAAAGAATAAATCTTTCATAGCCTTTAGGCTTATAACCATCTTGTCTAAACCCATATCTAGTAAAAGTGACGATTTTCTATTTTCTTTTATAAATTCAGTAAGATAGTTTTGATATTTACGTAGAGTGTATTCCAAGTTGTCATCTTCAATTCTCTTTATTATTTCATCAATATTTTCTTTAAAATCAAGAACATAAACCTTAAAATTTATTTTTTTAAATGGCCTTATTCTTTTTTTGAATAGACCTTGGTTCTCTTCCAGATCTTTTTGTTTAAATAATTTCAATCTTTCCTTTTGGAAGAAGTATTATCCTATCTGGTATTCCTGTCATTGATGGGGACGTAAATTTAAGACAAAACCCTCTATTAACTTTTATCTTATCAACTAAACTTGATTCTATCACCTTTTGTTACATTGATATTTCAAGCTTTATAGTTATTGTGTGAAGATTTCTCCTATAACCTTTATATAAAGACAAATTTTAAATTTATTACTATATAACTTTCGAAACTTGCACAATAACTAATTTACATAAAATCACTTTTTAATTTTTGTCCTTGATTCTTAATACCATCTCAAAGTTTTAGCCCATTAAATTCATTGGATAAAAGTGCAGAATAAAAATCGGTTGTAAACCTTACATAGTCACTAATTTTTAAATAATAGGCCCTATATTCTTGTGAAAAACTTTTCCAGATTTTTCTTAATAAGATTAATCAATTGCACAACTTTCATTTAAATAAATCTACAAATTTTGAGTATAGTTCCCGAAGTGAATTAAAGAAAACTACCATGAAAAATGAAAGGGTAGAATTTGTGAAATTTATGATTATATATTTAGCCAAGCAATAAATTTAGAAAAGGTATCATCATATTTATCATATTATTAAAAATAAGAAATTAAAAAAGCGATAAATGTAAATCAATGATAACCTTATAAATCGTTCTAGGAAGCAATTGGAAAACAAACGCAATAATCGTTGCTTACATTTATTAAAAATACTTGACAATATAAGTTTACAAGAGTAAACTTATATTAAGTATTAAGTCTACACTCGTAAACGATAAGGAGGGAAAGACAATGGGTGTAATAGTATACAATACTCATATCACAGATGCTGAATGGGAAGTCATGCGTGTGGTTTGGGCAAATGATCGAGTAACTAGTAAAAAAGTTATCTCCGTATTGAAAGAAAAAATGGACTGGACACAGTCCACTATCAAAACGATCTTAGGTCGATTAGTTGAAAAAGGCGTACTAAATACAGAGCAAGAAGGTAGAAAGTTTATTTACACTGCCAATATTGAAGAGAAAGAAGCCGTAAGGGATTATGCAGAAGATATTTTTAACCGTATTTGCAATAAAAAAGTCGGAAATGTAATAGGAAGCATCATTGAAAATCATGTTTTAAGCTTCGATGATATAGATAGACTAGAAAAAATATTAGAGATGAAAAAATCTTCCGCAGTAGAAGAAGTGGATTGCAATTGTCCAGAAGGACAATGCGAGTGTCATTTACATCATCATTAGGCATAAGGAGGAATTTAAAATGAACAATAACAACAAACATTTATCCCACAGTCACCATAATCATGGCGACATGGATCATTCAAAACATAAGCACGTAAGCCCGGAAGAACATGGAGACCATAAGAATCAGCATCACGAACATCATGCTGGGAATGATCACAGCGGACACAGTGGGCATGACCACCATCATCACGGAAACTTTAAGGAACTTTTCTTAAAATCATTGCCACTAGGAATCATTATTATGCTCTTATCCCCTATGGCTGGGTTTGAACTACCATTCCAGTTTACTTTTCCATATTCTGATATTGTAGTAGCTATTTTATCTACTATATTAATTATTTATGGTGGACGTCCATTCTATCAAGGGGCAGTTGACGAATTTAAACAAAAAGAACCTGGAATGATGGCTCTCGTTTCTTTAGGTTTAAGTGTTTCATATTTATATAGTATTTATACTGTAATAGCAAGCTACGTAACAGGTGAACAAATTATGGATTTTTTCTTTGAATTTGCTTCATTACTATTAATCATGTTATTAGGTCACTGGATTGAGATGAAAGCTATTGGAGAAGCAGGAGACGCACAAGCAGAATTGGCTAAGTTAGTGCCGAAAGATGCTCACGTTGTGTTAGAAGACGATTCAATTGAAATACGTCCAGTTGCTGACTTAAAGGTAGGTGATTTAATTCGAGTTCAAGCTGGAGAAAATGTGCCAGCAGATGGAACTATCGAGCGTGGAGAATCACGTCTAAATGAAGCTCTTTTGACTGGAGAATCTAAATCAATTAAAAAAGGTCCTGGCGATGAAGTAATCGGAGGCTCAACAAATGGAGAAGGGGTTCTTTATATTAAAGTGAATGAGACAGGTGATCAATCCTTCATCTCTCAAGTTCAGAATTTAATCAGCCAAGCTCAAAGTCAGCCTTCCAGAGCAGAAAATATTGCTCAAAAGGTTGCAGGGTGGCTCTTCTATATTGCAGTCATTGTCGCACTAATAGCTTTTGTAGTATGGATGCTTATAGCGGACATCCCAACGGCAGTAAAATTTGCTATCACAACATTAGTTATAGCTTGTCCTCACGCTTTGGGTCTAGCTATTCCATTGGTCACCGCTCGTAGCACAAGCTTAGGGGCAAGTCGAGGCTTACTAGTAAAAGACCGAGAATCTTTAGAAATAGCTCAAGATGCAGATGTGATGATTTTAGATAAGACAGGTACTTTAACAACAGGTGAGTTTAAAGTATTAGATGTAAAACTTCTTAATGAAAAATATACAAAAGAGGAAATCATTTCACTATTGGCAGGTATTGAAGGAGGGTCTAGTCACCCTATTGCTCAATCAATTATAAGCTTCGCCGACCAAGAAGGTATAAGTCCAGTATCCTTTGATTCCATTGATGTAATTTCCGGTGCTGGCGTAGAAGGTAAAGCCAATGGGCACCAATACCAATTAATCAGTCAAAAAGCATACGGACGTAATATAGATATGGATATTCCAAAAGGAGCAACCCTCAGTGTCTTAGTAGAAAACGATGATGCCATTGGTGCTGTAGCTTTGGGGGATGAATTAAAAGCAACCAGTAAAGAGTTAATAGAAGCTCTTAAAAATAATAATATAGAGCCAATTATGGCAACAGGTGATAATGAAAAAGCGGCTCAAGGCGCGGCAGAAGACTTAGGGATTGAATATAGATCAAATCAATCACCACAAGACAAATATGAGTTAGTTAAAACACTTAAAGATGAAGGAAAGAAAGTTATCATGGTAGGTGACGGTGTTAATGATGCCCCTTCTCTTGCCTTAGCAGACGTTGGTATAGCTATAGGCGCTGGAACCCAAGTGGCATTGGATTCAGCTGATGTCATCTTGACTCAATCTGATCCAGGAGATATTGAATCATTCATTGAATTAGCACACAAAACAACTCGTAAAATGAAACAAAATCTCTTTTGGGGAGCCGGTTATAACTTTATAGCTATTCCTCTAGCTGCTGGAATTTTGGCCCCTTTTGGCTTCACATTAAGTCCTGCAGTAGGAGCAATTCTAATGTCTGTGTCAACAGTCTTAGTCGCCATTAATGCTATTTTATTAAGTTTAGATTCAAAAAATAATGGTTAGTAGATCGAATGATTGAAACTCCTTAAAGTATCAAGATAAAATAGTTTTACAGGAGAAAAAGAGATGTGAGTACTGGCTCTTTGTAAAATCGTGTTGGTAGAAGTAGGCGATTTTTCTACCAACACGATTTTTAATTTATTATAGAACTGATTTCTTTTAAAATCCTAAAAGTCACCTATTTCGACAGTTTAATTACCTCTTATCTTATTGTCTTGACATCAATACAACCGCCTCGACATGGCTTGAGTGGTCAGTATTGATAAAATTTGAAATTTCTCAAAAGCCTCGTATGTGGAAATATGTCCACTAATTAATTATAAACCTTTCTAGATATCTTTATAGTTTCCATGCTTACCAATTTTATTTCTGTAAGACCTTGAATTAATAGAACTTTCTGCTATAATATAAGTAAGGAACAAGCCCTTGCCATACGTGGCGGGGCGTTTTTTTATGAGGTGTGCATATGAGTAAACCGTTTAAAACTTATGATGAACAAATTGAAATACTCTCAAATAGAGGTTTAGACATTAATAATCCAGAATATGCTAAGATTATTTTATCACAAGTTAATTATTATAACCTTATCAATGGCTATAAAACTCCATTTTTAGACAATAAATCTTCTAATGAGGTAGAAGATGTATATAAAGCTGGTAGTAGTTTTGAAGAAATTTATGCTCTTGATGAAATGGATCGTGAATTAAAAGAAGTGATTTTTTCTTCTCTGCTCCGTTTTGAGAAACTTCTAAAAACATCCTGTGCTTATCATTTTTCAGACTTATACAGAGATGGACTATATCCTTACTTACAAATTGAAAATTATTCTGCATCAAAGCATCAGCTAAATTATGTTTTGAAAAATATAGGGACATTATCCAATGCCATAAGTATAGAAAATAAAAATTCAAATGGCAAGAAACCTATTAAGCATTATATAAAAAAGCATGACCACATCCCTCTTTGGGTTCTTGTAAATTTCCTTACTTTAGGAAATATATCTTATTTTTATAATTCTCTAGATGAATCTCTTCAAAATAAAATTGCTAGAGATTTTGGTGAAAGATATAAGGATAGTTACCAGTCTAAAGAAAAAATTAGTAAAACTGAACTTATAGACATAATTAAAATCTGTAATTTTTTCAGAAATGTTTGTGCCCATGATGAAGTCATGTATTCTTTCTCATTGAATAAAGCTGGTCAAACTGCTATTTTCGAAAAGTTTTTCAATGAAAATTATACTGGCAAAAATTTACATGATTTAATACTGGTCCTTAAACTAGTTATTCCCGAAAAAGAATACCAGTCTTTAATCTCATCAATTAGCTCCATCAAAAATAAATATGAGGGCAAATTTACTAGCATCTCAATTGATGCCATATTTGAAATTTCAGGATTTTCTAATAAGTAGTTATTAACCTAGCTACTTATTTTTTATTTAATTACGATTATTTTCAATCGGTCATTGTAGTATTACACCAAATATATTGAGACTATAAGTTTAAACGATTTTAAAATCAAAAGAACCGACTTGGTTCGCTTTATACTAAGAGGCGTGTCGGGTACTGTTATTTTTATTGTATATTTACTTTTAATACTTGTCAATTTTCTATTTCAACTTCAAGTCCTGATTTGAATATCACTTTAATACTTTCATCATAAACTATAATCTTCTCTATAAGTTTCCTTACCAAGTCTTCATCGTATCTTTCTATTTCTAATTCTTGATTTTCTAGAAACTCTTCTAATTCTATTAGTCTGCTTTGTTCATTTTTCTCTTCTGCCACAGTTAGTAGTATCGTTTCCTTTTCATTCCTTAACTCTTCCACTCTGTCTGCAAGTTCTGTGTAGTCTTTCTTGGCATTAGCTACTTTTAAAAGTTCTTATTGCACTTTCAACATTTCTTTGTCTATTTCATCTATCTGGCTAATTCCATCACCTGTGATGGCTTTTTCAATATTCTCTTTAGTTGATTTTATATAGTTTAATTAATCTAAGACATAATAAAATGAATTCATAATTTAAATTTTAATATGGTTAGCTCCATAAATTATTATGAGCATAAAAATAGTCTCTTAGATTTTAAAATCAAAACCTAAAAGACTATAATTTCACTATATCTTCTTTCTATTTATATAAAAATCATCTATTCTCTATCCATACTACCCATGCTTTTAAGCAACTTAGGTAAACCATCGAATCTAATTAATAATGCCATCTTTTATTCTATTCTATAAAACAATAAAATTTTCACTTGCCTACATATGTGGGAGATTAATGAGATTTCTTCACATTATTTCTTCTTATAACGAAAAGACCCGACTTGGCTCGCATTATACTAAGAGACGTGTCGGGTACTATTGAGTATTATAATACATATTTATATCTATTTTCAAATCTTCTATTCCTCATATAAGTTTTCCAAACTAATTATATATAATTAGTTATCTATTTCGACCACCTCAAAAATTAATAGCTAGACAAAGAGGAGGCACTATTTAATGATAATTACCCAGATCCCAATTAAAATAAGGATAATGCCAATGATAAGTTCTATCAATCCTACCTTTTTAGCATAGGATTCTGTCTTTCTTCCAGATTTATAATCTACCTCAAAACCGTTAATCAAATTATATTTTTCTTTAAAATAAATCAAATATCCAAATGTAGTAAAAATTACTCCCATTATTATAAGTATTATCTTTAGTAAATTCATTAACCACCTCTCTCAAAACTTCCTATGTTAACAAATCTTCTTATCATTTCTCAAAAATCAAATTGTAATTTACTTATATTTTGAATGTCCTTATTTTTCCCTATCTCTATCCATAAAGATTTTACTAATGATTAGTTATATCCTAAAAACTAACTATTCTATCACTTTAATCAACACTTATACTATTTTCTTAACAACAATACTATACACTAACAATGGTTCGCATTGTTAAGAGGCGTGTCAGGTAATGTTAGTTATATTGTATATTTACTTTTAATTCTTGTCAATTTTCTATCTCAACCTCAAGTCCAGATTTAAATACTTCTTTTAAATTTTCTTCATAAATTACTATCTTTTCCACTAATTTCCTTACTAATTCTTCATCATAGCTTTCTATTTTTAATTCTTGATTGTCTAAAAACTCTTCTAATTCCATTAGTCTGCTTTGTTCATTCTTTTCCTTCGCCACATTTAGAAGTATCTTTTCTTTTTCATTTCTTAAATCTTCCACCCTGTTTGCAAGGTCTGTGTAGTCTTTCTTGGCATTAGCTACTTTTACAAGATCTTCTTGAACCTTCAGCATTTCTTTGTCTATTTCTTCCATCTGACCACTTCTATAACCTGTGATGGCTTTTTCTATATTCTCTTTTATTATTTCTTTTAATTCACTACTTTCCGATATAAGCTGATTAATGGATTCTACGACTGCTTCTTGTAGGTCTTCTTCTTTTATGGTTCTAGCATGGCAGGCTTCTGACCTTTAAAATTATCAGATTATGCGCCTTAAATATTTGAAAATCTATTTTATATTTCTTCTATTCCTATTTTTTTCAAATAATTATATGTACCATCATAAAATTTTGGCTGTCTTGTCATATCTTCATTACAACCTCTTGGAATGAAAATTACCATTCCTTGCCTAGCTCTTGTAAATCCATTTACCATCTATAACTCTAAAGTCTGCATCCCAGCAAACTATAGAGTAATCAACTTCAAGTCCTTGCACGTCAAACTCTGTGACTACATCTTCAAGGGCGTAGCAGGATCTTACATCTTCTTTATTGTTTAAAAACCAATTACAAACGTCAATTTTATTTTTCACAAATATTCCCTCAGGTTTCAATCTCAATGCTCCACTTGATGCTAGTAACCCGTGTTTTTGCGATCCCTTTGACTTATTTTTGACCCATTCTTTTGCTTTTTTAATATCTCTAGTGATTTTAATTGGGTATTTATCTTTGATTTTTTCATAAATTTGTTTTGCAGTATCTACATCAAGATCCAATGTAGCTTTTATAAAATCCGCTAGGTCCGGAGTTCTAAATGATCTTAAAGATACAGATAAATGTAAATCCTCTAGTTCCTTAACTTTTAATCCATCTATCATATACTGCCATTCATTATTTATCAAATATTCTTCCTTTAAATTGTTCGAAACATAAACGTCCCATCCACTGAACTTTGACCTCAATGCATTAAACCATTCTGGAAGACCACCTTCTCCATCGTTTATTTCCTGTCCACCCCCTATAAGGCAAACTATAACAGCCCAATTTTTATGTCGATCCATTGTACTAATTAAAAACTCGGGTTCGCTATAATTGAAATTGGGGATTCCTTTTTTAGTTTTCATAAATTTTGCTATCTTTTCATGATTCCAGGACCTTTGAGCTTCATCAAAAATTATTATATGTTCTGGAGGAACATTATCGTTGTTTATAAATGAGTCCCTATACTTGTGTATTATCTGTATAAATGCATTCGTTTTTCTTCTCTCGTCAGATTTCTTTATATTTAAACCAAGCTTTTTCATACTCTCGATCCTATCTCTTACAAGAGCTTCTTGTAAAACCTCTACAAGAGGAAAATTGCCAGACAAAAATACTGCATGCTCTCCTTTTTTAGCATCAGCTTTTTGAATTCCAAGATTAAGGCCCACAAGTGTCTTTCCTGCACCTGGTACACCAGTTACAAAACATATTGACTTTTTATTTTGAGTTTTACTATATTCAATTATATTATTAATCGAATCTGTGGTTATAGAAATATTTTTTACACCAGCATCATTTCTTGTTATGTCTTCTACGTTATGGCCTGTATAAAGTGCCTGAGCAGCCTCTACAATAGTTGGAGTTGGTAAATATTCACTATTAATCCAATTGTCATATGAAAATTTTGGCATATTATATTTACTTGAAACTTGTAAAATTAATTTTCTAATTCCATGACTATTACATTCTAAAGGTTTCATAATATTTTCTTTGACTATGAAATTATTATCTTTGGAAGGAGCATCCGTAGCAATTAAAACAGGAACAATTAACTTATCGAAGCTTTCTTTGTGGAATTTTTTTTAATCTAAATCATAATCATACACCTGATCATAATCTGCACTATTATATTTTTCGCTACCACATTTAAATTCTAGAACGAAAACAATATTATTGTGTAAAATAATATTATCAACTCTTTTTCCCATACGCGGAATAGTATACTCAAAAATAACTCTCCCGTCGAAACCGTTAAGTTCTCTTTTTAAAATGTTAATCTCCTCGATCCAAGTGTTTTTCTGTTGTATCTTAGTTTCTGCAGATGAATTATTGCCACTAATTATTCCTAGGATACCATCAATATCTTTTTTTAAAAACTTATTAATACTATCTTCGTAGTATGAGTTTAATCTAACCATCTTCTCTCCTTTTATTTAACATTAATTTAGTTAAGACAATTATTTCTGCAATTTTCTAGAATCGAAAAATATAAAATAAATTGTAATGTCTATCTCGTCTAAACACCATGTTATCATAAATAAATCAAACCATATCGAGAATAATAAAGAACCTTTTTTTGATTAACTCCTTAGATTAAACTAAACTTATTATTTGAGAACTCTTGACAACAATGCAACACTTTCAACCCCTATGGTTATGGGGAACATATCCACGCTCGTAGATGGAAACATATCAAAGATTGGCTCTCGTTTGTAGGAACATATCGACTGTAATTATTTCATTTTCAAGCCTTTATCGATAGCTTCCTGAATAATCTTATGACAACAAACTCCCAACGGATTGTTTTCTTTACAATTAGGATTTTTCATTGCCCCAGTGATGGCATTTACTTCTTTTACGGATTTCGCGCCATGCTTTACAACTGCTTCAATTACCTGATTTTCTGTGACTTCGCTACAATAACAAGCATACTTAGGATCTGCATCTTTCTTAAACCAGATAGGAACTCTAACTTGGTCTTTCAAGAATTTTATTTCATTATCTAAGTTATAGTAAACAACGTCGCAGTCCTCGTTCATGCAAATCTTATATTGATCTCCGTTAACAGCATTACGATAATCATCTACCACTAGATGTTCAACAGTTACTTTACTAACGGAAATCCCTTCATTATTACATACAGGACAATTGTCTTTAATTTGATCCGGCTTTTCTGTTTTGCATCCACAACAACATTCATTATTAATCTTCATATTCTTAGCCTCCATATTTTCATTATAATTTCTTTTTTAAACTAGGTAAAACCAATTTCATATACTTGTCATTTATTAATAGCGTCAAACATTTTAGCTGGTGTTAATTTACTTAGCTCCCTGTTGTCAGCCAACGCACGTGTAGCTTTTTTGTGTATAAACACATCAGCGTCATGTTACCCATTGCTCGGCATTCTTCTAATGAACCCAAATACATAGAATGGCAACCCTTTTTTAGACAATTTATAACCGAACATTATCAAGCTTGAAAGTTTCTTTAGATTATAATATATATTCTCAGACAATCAAGGGTAAAGGCTTCGCCCAAATTTCGTTGAAATTTGCCCTTGACAGTCTGTTCATATATTTTATTTAATTTATGAAACTTCCAGAGCTTTTTATTCTGCTTTTCTATATTCTACTGGTGTTTTATATCCTAAAGATCCATGAATTCTTAGGTTATTATACCAATATACGTATTCTGCTAATTTTAGATTAAGTTCTTGGAAATTAGTAAAGTTCTCCTGATATATGAATTCTGTCTTCATTACTTTATTGACTGCTTCGCTTACTGCGTTATCATATGGGCTTCCTTTTTTACTTAGCGATCTTTTTATCCCAAATACCTTTAATATTTCTTCTATTTTTATATTTTTAAATTCTCTTCCTCTGTCTGTGTGAAATATTTTTATACGATTTAGTGGCTGTCTTATTGAGTAAAATGCTTCTGCTACTAGATTTGCATCTTTGTTTTTACCTGATGAGTACCCTATTATTTCACGGCTGTTTAAGTCTATTATTAAACATATATAATTCCATGTTTTTCCTACTCTTACATATGTTAGGTCGCTTACTATTGCTTCTAATAGTCTCTATTGTCAAATTATCTATTTAAAAGGTTAGGGATGTGTTCTTCGTTGCATTTGGATCTTATTACTTTATATTGTGCTACTGTATAGTTTGAGACTAGGCCATTTTTCTTCATTATTCGGCCTATTTTTCTTCTCGATATTTTATATCCAATTTTCCCTAGTTCTTTTTATTTTGCGTGTTCCATAGTTGTTTCTACTTCTTCTGAATATTTCTTTTATTTCTTCTATTAGTTTTTCATCTTCATCTAATTTCACATCTTTTTCTTTGTTCAAATGATAATAGACTAAACTTCTTGTGACCCCAAGTAGTCTACACATTGCACTAATGCTATATTTATCTCGGTTCGAGATAATGAAGTCTATTTTTTGCCTAACAGTAGTGCAGCTTGCTTTAAAATATCATTCTCCATTTCAACCTGTTTCAATTTTTTACGAAGTCTGATTATCTCTTTTTGTTTCGCATCCACATTATCAAAATGGTTACTCTAAGCAGCACACCAACTATTTATTTTTTGAGTTTTAAACTTTGGTAGAAGTCTTGAACTCTTTATATTTACATAACTATTTGCCTCTATCACTATTATGACACGAAACCCTGCACAATGATCTAAAATTTTCAATTCTAACAAGTCTTTTTCAGTATTTTTAACTTCATAAAAACCTCTTTGGCAATAATGCCTAATTCTTCTTTAGTTGTTAAATTTTTTTATTTTACCATCATCGTTCCCCTGATTTTCAATTAATCTTCTTAGGTTATATAAGAAGTACATATCTTTTTAATCTTAAAGTTTTTAAGTCTTAATTTTAAAATTTTCAATCTTAGATATTTTTTTAATCATTCCAAAATACTCTAAAGCATCTTCTATCGCTTTTTCTTTTTCTTCTGAACAATTTGGCACTCTTTGATTTTCTTTCTTGCTAATATTGTAGTTTTCTCTTTCTATAAGACCATGTTTCCTTTTTACTTGTGCGATATATAGGCTTGAAACTTTTAGTCCGTATTTATCTAACACAAATTTTTTAATTTCTCCATAAGTTGCGTCTTTTGAAAAGTCAATTTCAGATAATTCATCTTCCCCTATTTATATATCTAAATGATGTTCTGTGTTTAGTTTGGACAATAGAGCTACCGTCTCCACATGCATTGTCTTTGGCTTGGGAACATAATTTTTTATCCTCGTCATTCTTGTAGGAGCACAATTTATCAATATAATTGTCTTTGGCGTTTTTTCTTTTATCTTTGTAATCATTAGAATTTTGACTATCTTTAATTCCTGTTTTGAAATAGAATGTTAAGTCATATGGATGAACTGTTCCGTCTTTGTCAATTCTTCCAACCACAACTTTATCAACTATGCTTTCGAATACTGTTCTATTAAATTCCTCTATAATTTCTTTATTTTCTAAGACTTTTTTAAATTGCTTTAGTCTTTCTTTAATAGAGTTTTCATCTTTGATAGTTAGCTCTAGTGTTTTCTTTTCATCAAGTAATTCTTCTTTTTGTTTTGTAAGTTTTTTATACTTTTTAGCATAAACTTCTTCATCTATACTATCTTCTAAATGAAGATCAACTAACTTTCTTTCTTGACTAATGATTCTGTTTAATTGGTTTTCTAACTTTTTTAAATCTTTGACTAAAGTATTATCATTTATTTCTTCTTCAACAATTTTTAAAAAGTCATCAATTACTGTTGAATCTGCATGGCATAATTGCCTATAACTTTCAACAAAAGCTTTTTCTATTGCTGCTTCTTGTATTCCCTTTGAATGAGGGCAATATTTTTTACCTTTTTTTGTTGACCTTACACATTGCCAGTTAATTTTTTTATAAATTGAACTTGTGTGCCAAGTTCTTCTTGAAAGTATTTCTCCACAAAATCCACATTCCAGCATACTTGAAAAAGCGTATTGTCTTGATAGTTTTTCTCTTTTTCTATCCTTGTTAGCAATGGTGTTTCTATTTTGTGCTCTCCTGAGTCTAATCTCTTGTGCCTTTTCAAAATCTTCTCTTGATATAATTGGCTCGTGATGATTTTCAATGTGATATTTATCAGATTCACCAAAGTTTGCTAGTCTTCTTTTTGTTATGGGATCAACTGTAAAGGTCTTTCCCATTAGTATATCACCAATATACTTTTCATTTTTAATTATCCCCAACACTGTAGTGTCAGACCATTTCGTTTTACCTCTAGGAGTGAGATATCCTTGTTCTTCTAATTCCCTGCCAATGACTGAACCACCATTACCCTCTAAATATCTTTTAAAGATATATCTAACAATTTTAGCTTCCTCTTCATTTATAGAGATACTTTTTGTTATAGGATCATAATCATATCCAAGGCAACCTTGAAAACCAATAAGTTCCCCTTTTTCCATTTTCATTTTCAGTCCTTTTTTCAAATGGGCTGAGGTATTTTCTACTTCTTGTTGAGCTACTGAACTTAATATTGTTAATAATAGCTCTCCATCCATTGTCAAAGTATCTATATTTTCTTCTTCAAATACTACACCAACATTGTTTTCCTTTAATAGTCTTACATACTTTAAAGTATCTAATGTATTTCTGGCAAATCTTGATATAGATTTAGTAATTATCATGTCTATATCCCCATTTTGGCAATCACTAATTAGTCTCATGAAATCTGCTCTTTTAGTGGCAGTTGTTCCTGTTGTTGCTTCATCTGCATATATACCAGCCAAAGTCCAGTTCTTATTATTTTTTATTAGATTTGTGTAATAATCAACTTGCGATTTATATGATTCAAGTTGGTCTTTACTATCTGTACTTACTCGACAATATGCTGCAACTCGTTTTAAATCTAAATGTAGTGCATTTCTATTTCTAGCTCCAGTATTTGAAGCTTTTATTAATTTTACTTTAGTATTCATTTTACCTCCTTCCCATTTTGTATCTTTCTACAGTGTTATTATATCACAAGATCAACTACTTTCTATCTCTCTTTTTATAATCATTTTCTATTCTATTTTTTATTTTTGTGTATTCCTTATCATTAATTAATTTAAGATCATAAAGTCTACATAACATAGCAAGTCTTATACTATAAACCTTTATTGCTTGCATTTTACCTCCTATGTAAGTTAATTTTTTTACCTTGGTAAGTGGATTAAATTTGAAATATGCTAATCTCACATAATCAATTTCAAGAATATTGGCACTTCAAAGTATTTTTATTTTTATAGAAAGATGACAAAATAACCCTCACTTTATATAGTGAAATTTGTCCTCTTTGGTAACCAGAATTTTTATTTTTTATAGTATTTTGAGTTTTAATGATTAATTTGAACATAAAAAATGAGGACTTATGCACATAGGCATAAATCCTCTAATCTAAATTTTACTGTTTAAAGACTTTAAATCTTTCTTCCATCAATTATTTAATTTCCATGATTCTGCCTTAGCTTTTGCATTGACAAGGTCAGAATAAAGTCCATTATTTTTAATCAGTTCTTCATGATTTCCACGTTCAACTATTTCCCCATCTTTTAAAACTAAAATTTGATCTGCATTTCTAATTGTCTTTAGTCTGTGGGCAATCATAATTACTGTTTTGTTTTTTGTTAATGATTCTATTGCTTCTTTAAGTTTATCTTCATTTTCTGGATCTATACTTGCTGTGGCTTCATCAAAGATTATGATGTCCGCATCTTTTAACATAGCTCTTGCAATTGAGATTCTTTGTTTTTCTCCACCAGATAGGCTTGCTCCACCTTCCCCAATGATAG
>NZ_CAUPMI010000017.1:0-51720 GCF_963512375.1 uncultured Anaerococcus sp. | reverse complement strand
ATACCACAGGTTTTTTATCTTGTCAAGACTTTTTTTCATTTTTTTATGATTTTTTTATCTTGCAGATTAGTTCCTGCCGCATCGACATTTATAACTATAACACCTACTTGTAGCTTTGTCAAATATTTTTTGTATTTTTTTATCTATTTATTTTTGCTTCTTTATATATGATTTTTTATCTCTATCTTTTTTCTATAATAAAAAACCCTCCTTAGGGAGGGCTTGCGTTTTTAGTCTTCTTCTGGCTCGTAGTTTACTATTGTTACCATTTTTCCATTCTTATCTTTTATTTTTCTGATTCTTTTATCAAATTCTAATCTTTTCATCCATATTATCTTATCACAACCAGTACATCTTAGCTTGATGTCTGCTCCTACTCTTTCGATTTGCCAGAGGTTTTCTCCACATGGATGACCCTTTTTTAGGGTTATTATGTCATCTACTTTATATTTTTTCATTTGTTTCACACCCCACTAAGCTGGCTTTTATTTCTCTTTTTTCCATTTCTAGCTTTATTAGCTCTCTTGCTTTTCTTGCTATAGCCCATTGACTGCCTGCTTTTACTACCGCTATCATTCTTACTTTGTATGAGAATTCATCAAAGCTGTTTATTTCAAAAAATTTAAATTCTTCTATGAAGTCTTTTTTGTATTCACTGTTTTTTAGTTCTTTTGATACTTGGTCTATTATTTCTTTAGCTACCCTTAAATCCGTATCATAAGATAGCCTAAAGGCTACATCTGATTTAGCTGGTCCTCTGTTGAAGTTTTGAACCTTTTCTATTTGTGAGTTTGGAATTATATGAATTGACCCGTTGAAGTCTCTTATCTTTGTTGTTCTAAGGTTTAACTCCTCAACTTCTCCTTCTGCACTTGCTGTTTGTATCCATTCTCCTACTCTTATCTTATCATCTAGGATTATGAAAGCTCCTTTGATGAAGTCGGTGATTATGGATTGAGATGCAAAGGCTATGGCAAGACCTCCGACTCCTGCTGTGGCTATTAGAGCTGAGGTGTTTACTCCTAAAGAATCTAATATTCCTATTAGCACTATAAATACTACTACGGTTTTTATTATAGAATAGAGGAGGTTGCCTGCTGTTTTTATCTTGGACTTATTTGCTATCTTTCCTGATCTATCGCTTTCTATTAGTTTGTCTATTAGCTTTCTTGCTATTTTTAAGAATACTAGCCCTATTACTATCATTATCAGGGTTGAAGCTAATTTTAAGATTAGCTGATTTTTTACCAACTCTGATATGAAAGGAGTTTTTTCTAGGGTATCTGCTATTTGCTCATTTGCTGTTTCTGTCAATTTCTTCTCCTAAGATTTTTTCTATTTCTCTAGCTAGATTTTGATGAAAATCACTTGCTAGATGGATTCCATCTAGGTAATGACCGTCAATTTGGCTTGCCCTTATATAGTAATCCGCCCTATGTGTTTTTTCTTCTAGGGCCTTTAGTTTTCTATTGACTCCTTCATAGAAGCTGAAGTTTTTTTCTTCTTCTATATAAGGAGGGCTTATTAGCATCGTTTTTCTTGCCTGAGATATATTTAGTATACTTTTTAGATTTTCTTCTACAAACTCCAGGCTTTTACCATTCATAAAATCATTGGTCCCACCAAATATTATAAGAAGGTCTTCTTTTTCTTTCAACTTCTGGTATCTCTTGTATCTGTTTAACATTTCTTCTGTTGTGGATCCATTTACCCCAAGGTTTTTAATATCAAAACCCGCCTTTTGTAAAAAGCGGGTGTATGATTTTTCTTCTACTAGATAGCCTTGGGTAAAAGAATCTCCTAATGCGATTATTTTCATTATTTGACCTTTTTTAAGACTAGGGCTGTTCTTGATGGTATATAAATTTTTATTCCATCATAGTCTGTGCCCGGAAGTTTTTCTGTTGTATATGTTACATCGTGGCTTATTCTACCAAAACCACCAAATCTAAATTCGTCAGAGTCCATTAGAACCTTGAATTCTCCTATATCGTGGATTGGTAGGTGGAAAGATTCATAGGAATCTGTTGGATGGAAGTTAAATAGGTAGACTAGGTCTCCATTTCTGAAGGCTATTATCTTTCTATCGTTGTCTAACCATAGCCTGTAGGTTGTTTTTCCTAGTTGATGGTATTCTTTTACAAATTCTATCATAGCCCTATCAAATTCGTTTAGGTATTGGTATTTTAGATAGTCTGCATCGGCTAAGGACCACATACGGCGTGCGTAATGATAGGAAAAGCCGTTTCCTTCTCTTGGGAAGTCTATCCATTCTGGATGACCAAATTCATTGCCCATGAAATTTAGGTAACCATCTGTTCCCATTGATATAGTTATCCATCTTATCATCTTGTGGAGGGCTATGGCCCTGTCGATAATTAGGTTGTGGCTGTCTTTTGACATGGAATCGTACATTTCCTTATCTGCTAGCCTGAAGATGGTTGTTTTTGAACCTACTAGGGCCTGGTCGTGACTTTCTACATAGCCAATTCTTTTTTCGTTTGGTCTGTGGGTTGTAAGTTCGTACCACATATTGGATAGGTTCCAGTCGTAGTCATTTTTATCTAGGGCTTTTTCCCAAAAATCTGGCATGCCCATGGCTAGTCTATAATCAAAACCTATGCCGCCCTGGCTTACTGGCAAGCACATACCTGGCATACCTGACATATCTTCTGCTATGGTTATAGCATTTGGTTTGATTTCTCTAATTAATTCATTGGCCATTTGCAAATAATTTAAGGCATCTATGTCTGTATTCATTGAGAAATATTTGCCATAATTGTCAAAGGCCTCACCCCTACCATGATCTCTGTAGATCATGGAGGTGACCCCATCGAACCTAAAACCATCAAAGTGGTATTCTTCTAGCCAATATTTGACATTTGATAGAAGGAAGTGGTTGACTCCTGCCTTGTGATAGTCAAAAAGCTTAGAATCCCAGTCTGGGTGATTACCTTCTCCGCCTGCATGGAAGAATTGATAGTCGGTACCGTCAAATTCGTTGATTCCTTCGGCTGTATTTTTGACTGAATGAGAATGAACTAGGTCCATTATCACATTTAGACCCATTTGGTGGGCTGTGTTTATCAAACTCTTTAGGTCGTTATTTTCCCCATACCAAGAAGATGGTGCAAAGAAATTTGAGACTTGATAGCCAAATGATCCATAATATGGATGTTCGGCTATAGCCATAAGTTGAACTGTGTCATAGCCTGCTTTTTGTATTCTTGGCAAGATATATTTTTCAAATTCTTTGTAGGATGATACCTTGCCTTCTTCACCTGCCATTCCTATGTGGGCTTCGTAGATTAATGGATTGTCTTTTTTTATTTCAAAATCTTGGTCTGTCCACTCAAATTCTTTTCTAGGATTTTCCAAAATCATTGCATAGTCAAAGTCTTCGTTTCTTTCAACTCTTCTTGCATAAAGTGGTATTCTTTCTGATAGTCTACCATTTGCATCGACTAGGACTTTTATCCTTGATTTGTGTGGTATTGTCCTGATTCCTTCGACAAAGATTTCCCAATCTTCGTCATTTATTTTGTGGAGAGGATGGGAGTGCTTGTCCCATCCATTGAAATCTCCTATTAGGTAAAGACCGTCAGCATTTGGTGCCCACTCTCTATATATCCAGCCTCCTTTTACCTTATGAAAGCCGTAGTAATTATGGGCATTGGCAAAATCTTTAAGTGATTTGCCATCTGCTAAAAACCTATTTTTTTGCTCTTGTAATCGATCCATCCTTAGATTAATATCATTTTCATAATCACTCAAATAAGGGTCAATATCGAGTATTTCCCATCTTGCCATAGTATTTCCTCTTAGTCTTTCTTGTAATTTTCTATTACTTTTTGGGTTATTTCTTTTGGAACTTCTTCATACCTTACAAAGTCCATTGAGAAGCTTCCTCTTGCTGATGTTTGGCTTCTTAGGTCTATTGCATAGGTTAGAACTTCTGATAGTGGTGCTTCTGCTTTGATTATTTGGCTACCATCTTCTTGTGGTTCCATTCCTAAGATTCTTCCACGTCTCTTGTTCATATCTCCCATTACATCACCCATGTTGGCATCTGGAACATTGATTTCAAGAGCCATTACAGGTTCTAATAGGATTGGGTCTGCTTCTTCTATACCTTTTTTGAAGGCTATTCTTGCTGCAGTTTTGAAGGCTTGTTCGTTAGAATCTACTGGGTGGTAAGAACCATCATAAAGGGTTGCCTTTACTCCTGTTACCTTAAAGCCTGCTAGTGGGCCTTCTAGTAGAGATTCTTCTAGACCTTTTTCTACAGCTGGGAAGTAGTTTTTAGGTACTGCTCCACCGAATACTTCTTCATCAAAGACAAAGTCTTCTTCTGTTGGTTCAAATCTGATAAATACATCACCATATTGACCTGCACCACCGGATTGTTTTTTGTGTTTACCTTGAACATCTGATTTGCCCTTGATTGTTTCTCTATAAGGGATTCTATATTCTACTATTTCAGTATTTACAGAATAATTATCTTTTAGCTTATCCATTATTACTTCAAGCTGAACATTGCCAAGACCTGATAGGACTTGTTGGCTTGTTTCTCTATTCATCTCGTTGCCAAAGCTTGGATCTTCTTCAGCTAGTTTTTGAAGAGCTTCAGAAATCTTATCCTCATCTGCACGGCTTACAGCCTTGATTGCGTAGAATAGGACTGGTTTTGGATATTTAACTTGTTTGTAAAGGATTTTGTTTTCTTTAGTGCAAAGTGTATCGCCAGTAGAAGTTGCTTCTAGTTTAGCAAAGGCTCCTATATCACCAGCTACGACCTTATCTGTTTTTATTTGTTCATTTCCTCTTAGGTAGAAGAGTGAAGCTATCTTTTCATCTCTATCTTTACTTGCATTATAAAGCTTGTCATCTTTTGAAATTGAACCTGATAGGACTTTAAAGATTGAAATCTTTCCTAAGAATGGGTCTGCTAGGGTCTTAAATACTACTGCAGAGAATGGCGCATCTTCTTTTGCTTCAAAAGCCTCATAACCATCTGCCACCCTAAAACCTATATTTGCAGCTTCATCATCGATTGCTGGCATGTATTTGATTATGCAGTCAAGTAGGCTTGTTAGGCCAATCATTTTTTCTGTAGAACCAGCTATAAGTGGAACTACTTTACCATTTAGGATTGCCTTTGATAGACCTTCTCTAATTTCTGCTTCTGAGAATTCTTCTCCTTCAAAGAATTTTTCCATTAGGGCATCATCACTTTCAGCTACAGCTTCTATGACTTGGTTGTAAACTTCTTCAACCTCTGCCATTCTTATTTCTGGGATTTCAGCTTCTGCCTTTTCATCATTGTGATAGGTGTAGGCTTTTTTATCCATGACATCTATGATGCCTTCGTATTCATCGCCTTCGCCAAGCATTAGGGTTAGGGGAATGATATTTTTACCAAATTCTATATGAAGGTCACTTACAACCTTATTAAAATTAGCGTTTTCCTTATCAAGTTTGTTTACAAAAATAATGGAAGGTAAGTTAATTTTTTGAGTATATTTCCAATATTTCTCTGTACCAACTTCTATGCCCTTTTCACCATCTATTACAAAGAGAGCTGATTCTGCTGCCCTTAGAGCCTGCAATACTTCACCCTCAAAGTCAAAAAATCCTGGAGAATCTATGAAATTTAGTTTATAATCGTTGTATTCTATCGGAATAATTGATGTTTGTAGGGAAATATTTCTCTTTTTCTCTTGTTTTTCGTAGTCTGAAACTGTATTTCCAGATTCTACTTTTCCCTTTTTATCGATAACACCAGTTTTAAATAAAAGGGATTCAGTAAGTGAAGTTTTACCGGCTCCCGAATGCCCTACCAAGGCGAGATTCCTGATCTTAGATGTATTATAGTTTTTCATATATTGCTCCTTCTTGGACTTGTTGTTAATTTTGTGTCCATTTTTATTTTTATACTATAATTATATAATAACTTGCAATAAATTTCTACCCTTTTAAGAAAATGTTTTCACTTTATTGATAAAAAAGCCCACAGCCTTAGAGCTACAAAAGGGCTTTTAGAATTTATTTTAAAATAAAATCTATTTGGGTAGACGGTTTATACTTACTAGTTCTTAAAGTACATATGAGCTTATAACCTTTGAGATACTAACTATATCAACGCTGGTTTTAAAGTCAAAAGAAAGAGACTTGCCATCATTAAAGGCAAGGAAAAGCTCACTATCAATGTCCAAAACACCTGCAGTTTCAACACCAAAATATTGGATCTTTGAATAAGGATAAGAAATATAAGCTCTCTTTTTGCCGGTAATCCCTTGAACATTGACGACAAGAATCCTCTTATTAGAAAAAACAACCTGGTCTCTAATTGTCTCAAAGGCAGATATGATTTCCTCGCCATCTACAAAAAAATCTAAAAGCTCACTTCTTACCTTAGATGGGTCAATCTCTTTCAAGTTAAAAGCATTAGAATCTCCCCAAAGACCTGTGCTAATTGTTGCCATAATATCTCCTTAAATATATCTTTTAGATATATATACCCGTTTTTATCATGCTTACTTGTTTTGTATATAAATACTTATTATCTATTGCATAGAAAAAGTAGATGAGTTTGCGCTTTTCATCTACTTTATCCACAGTCTAAGCCCGATTAGGACCTATCTTTTAAAAATTTTCTTTAGATAATCCATAAGAGTAAGGGATTTTCTTAATTTATCATCTGGTAGATACTTATTTATAGCCCTTAAGACTTTTTTGTTGTCTTTGGTGTTGAAGATAAAATCGCCGTTTGCCTTGGTGTGAATGGCAAATCTGGATATTTTCTTATCAAGTATTACCGATGCTGTTATAAGTTTTATTTCCTTATAGGGAATCTGTATAAAATCTCTTACATCTCTTTCGTTATAATATTCTATTGCCTTATTACCTATAAGGAGGTCCCCCCTGCTGAGGAGACCTCCCAATAGATTAGCCTTTATTTTAAGATCGACTCTTGAATTTTGGCTTTGGACCATCTTACATTATTCCAAAGAATTTAGCTATTACACCGATTACAAATAGGGCTAGGATTATTGTAATTGGAGAAACATTTTTCTTTAGTAATTTACAAATACCTAGGGTTAGTAGAAGTGGTACTAGACCAGGTATTAGTGAGTCTAAGTTTTGTTGTAAAGTTGTTACTTTTACTGGATCTAGAGCTGTTGGTCCTATATCTGCAAATTGTTTAAGTGCTTGTTGGATTCCTTCAGCTCCTGCTGGTAGGGCTGCCCAGTCAATGTATGAACCTGGTTGTTGTTGAACAGCTGATACATCTAGGGCAAATTTGATTGATACCCATCTTTGTACTAGGGCACCTACTATAAACATACCTAAAATTGATGCCATGGTTGTAATCCTACCAAGGACACCGCCTGAAAGGTCTTTTGTAATTTCATTACCTGCCTTATAGCCTAGCTCTTGGGTTTGCCATTCAAATACCATTCTTAGAACATTCCAAGCGATAAAGAATATTAATGGACCTATAAGAGATCCTGTCAATGCAAAAGATGCACCAAGGGCGCCTAAGATTGGTCTAAAGGTAAACCAGAATACTGGGTCTCCTACACCTGCAAGAGGTCCCATCATACCTACCTTAACCCCGTTTATTGCCGCATCTTCTATTGGTGTACCATTAGCTCTTTCTTCTTCCATAGCTAGGGTTACACCCATTACTGGGCTTGATACATATGGGTGGGTATTATAAAATTCTAGGTGACGCTTAAGGGCATCTGCCTGGTCATTTTTATCTTTGTAAAGTTCTTTGATGGCAGGAATTATAGAGAAAGCCCAACCACCATTTTGCATTCTTTCATAGTTCCAAGATCCTTGTAGGAATTGGTGTCTCCACCAAACCTTAACACGAGCAGACCTTGAAAGACTTATTTTTTTCTCATTATTTATTGTTTTATCAGTCATAGCTTCTCCTTAATAATCATTGATTATATCGCCAAGTGGGTCACCGCTTCCGGCATTACCGCTTCCGCTATTAGATGTAGCTAGTTGTTTTAGGGTCATGTATACTACAGCTAGTACGCAACCTATAACACCTAGGGCAATTAGGGTTAGGTTTGGAATTGCAGCAAGTACAAAACCTAGGGCAAAGAATGGCCAAGTTTCTTTTGTACTCATCATGTTGATAACCATAGCATAACCTACAGCTGCTACCATGCCGCCGCCTACTGCCATACCACCTGTTAGCCATTCTGGCATTCTGTTAAGTTGTTCTGTTACAACTTCTGGTGGGATAAAGCATAGTGCTAGAGCTGGGACAAGGATACGAAGGCCTTGCATAGCTACTGCTACCCATGAAAGGGCTTCAATCTTGCCAAAGTCAGCATTTTCTGCTGCTGCATCCATACCGTGAACTAATGGAATAGCTAGGGTTCTGGCAAGCATTGTAAGGAATAAACCTGCTACTGATAGAGGAATAGCAAGGGTTATAGAAGTGTTAATAGCTGTAGTCGGATCAGCTGTTCCACCTTCTAGGGCTAAAACCATGATAATAGCTGAAGCAACTGATGCTAAAGCCGCATCTGGAGCTACTGCAGCACCGATATTTGCCCAACCTAGGGCAATCATTTGAAGTGAACCGCCAAGTATAATACCTTCTCTAAGATGGCCTGTTACAAGACCTATAAGGGTACAAGCAACAAGTGGTTGGTGGAATTGGAATTGGTCCAAAATACCTTCACAACCAGCTAGGAAAGCTACTAGGCCGATTAAAATAATATTAAAAATACTCATAATTTCTCCTACATATTTAATTCGCTTTTAGCTTTTTTGATAATAGATTCGTAATTTTCTGGGCTGTCAGCTGGTACTTTTCTTACATCGTACTTAACACCCATTGACTTAATCTTCTCAAGAGTTTCAACATCGTCCTTGTCCATGGCAAGTACATTTGTAACAACGACTTTGCCTTTAGAGTGAGCCATAGATCCGATATTTACAGTATCAAGCTTACCACCCATTTCCAAGAATTCTAAAACCTCTTGAGGTTTTTCAAATAGAAGCAAGGCACGAGTAGCCCCAAATCTTGGATCATCTTGAATCTCTTTCATCTTCTTGATAGGGACAACGTGAGCGTGAACACCTGGAGGAGCAGCCTCCATAATCATTTGCTTACGAAGAGCATCGTGAGCAACATTGTCAGATACAACAATAATCCTGTCAGGCCTTATAGCCTTAGTCCAGTTACTTGCAACTTGACCATGTAAAAGCCTGGTGTCAATTCTTGCAACAGGTATATCGATTTCTCCTGTACCAAGAACAGTACCCTCAGGAATAGTTCCACCTACCATCTTCTTTTCAACTTCGCTATCAGTCTTAGCTTCAGCATCAGCTGCCTTTTCAACAGGATTTAGGCTATCAGGCTTAGCCTTAACGCCCTCCTTAGCAGATGTGATGATTGTAGTTGCAATCTTATGAGCAGATTCTTCAGTAAATCTCTCGCTAAGAGCCTCTATAACCATTGGAAGGTTAAGACCTGCGACAATAGCCCACTTATCTTCGTGTCCATCAAGAACAGCAGAAGATTGGTTAAATGGGGTACCTCCCCAAAGGTCGCATAGGAACAAAACTTCATCGCAATCGAGCCTTTCGATAGCAGCTTCTAGATTTGCCCTAAAGTCATCTGGCCCCATAGAAGGTTTAAGAACAACCGCTTCAAACTTATCTTGGTTACCAAAAATCATTTGAGCAGATTCCTTAATACCCTCAGCAAAGGCCCCGTGGCTTGCTAGGATAATTCCTACCATAATAACTCCTTTCTTGTATTAAAAATACAAATATTTTGATTTATTAAACAGTTATAAAAACTGATTTAATCCTAAATCACAGATTCCAAAACTTAAAAACATCTAGAATCTTTTAAAATACACATAACATCTTAAATCTGTCCAATAAACCTTATGTTAATTATAACATAATTCATTTAAATTTAACAAATTTTTAACAACTAATTCTCATCAGATGGGAAAAATATGCCCGCCTCAATCCTAGCTTGATTCATAGCCTGACCAGTGGCCAAGGTCAAATCAGCAAGGTCATTAGCCTTTTTGTAATCCCTATCTTTTATGATTTTAGAAAAGTCAATCCATTCATAAAAAAGCCTAGACTTAGTCTCATCAAGTTCTAAAAGCTCATCATCATGTCCCTTAACAGAAATTAAGGCTGTATCAAAAGAATTTAAGGCATCCTTTATAGTAATAGTACCCAAATCTCCCTGGATAGTATTCAAAAATTCTGCAGAAGAATCCTTAGCCCCTATACAAACAGCCTTAAAGTCTCCATAATCCATCACCATGACCCCAGAAGTATCGATAGAATTTTCAATATTTGGGAAATACTTAACATCTTCTGGTGCTCCAAAAAGATTTATCACATAGTCGATATTATAAACATTAAGGTCCATAAGGGCTCCACCAGCATGTCCAAGACTAAAGGCAGGGGCGATTTCACCCTTTTTAAAGGCATCATACATAGATGAATATTGGGAATAATTAAAAGAAACAATCCTAAGCTTACCCAAATCCTTAATTCTATCCTTAACAGCTAGGGCATTTGGATTAAAGCGGTTACTCATAGCCTCAAGGACGATTAGATTTTTCTTTTCAGCCTTCCTAAAAATCTTAAGGGCTTGATTTATATCAGCAGTAAAAGGCTTCTCGCAAATAATATCCTTACCATAATCAAGGGCCTTATCCATAACCTCATAGTGGAGATTATTAGGAAGGGCTACATAAACAACTTCCACCTCATCATCAGCAAGAAGTTTCTCATAATCAGTGTAATATTTATCAATTTCATATCTTCGGCATAAATCTTTGAGTTTTTCCTCACTACGGCTAGTAGCCGCAATAGCAACAAGATCAATGCCATCTATATCATTTAAAAAAGTAAGCTGTTCCTGGACAATTTTTCCAGCCCCAATAATTCCTAATTTCATAAAAATCCTTTCATTAAGTGTTGCTATATTGATACCCAAAAATGTGGGGGTTTTATACAATATAAAATTATTTTAGGGGCTTGCCCCTAAAATCCCTACTTTATTATCAAAGATGATAATTTTTTGCTTTATTATCCAAGAAAATATTATTATTTACTTTAATTCTTCGTTATGTTATCTCATGATGAATTGTTGTCATCATGCTGATGACTTCGCCAAAGGGGGAGGGCCAAGGACCCTTTCGCATGGGTCCTCATCGCCCCGGAAATCCGTTTGCTACGCAAACTCCTCCGTGCTACCGCACTACGTTTCCGGCATAAACGCCCCAAATCAAGGGGCGTTTATGTCCCCCTTAACCCCCTCTTCGTTACACCCCGCAAGCGACTCCTTAGCGGAGTGCGGAAGAGGAAGATTTTTTTCAAAAATCTTCTTTATTATGGTGGATTACTTCGTATTCATCTAGCTTTATTCAAACTAATTTAAAATCAAAATTCCCCTAAAAATCACAATCTAGCCCAAATTGTATTTTTTTAGTTACTTGTCGTCTTAGTAGTTACAGTATTTGTATTTAAATATGGCTGTCAGTGTGATTTTCTTGACGGTGACTTTTTATTTTAAATCTCCCAATAAATAAATATTTAGACCCGCTTATCGCAATGTTTGCCAAAGGCAAACGAGCCTTAGAACCAATTAGTTGTTATATTTCTATCAGAATAAAGACCTATTTCTCCAAGGTCGGGAGATTTTGTAAATGGAGATGCCGTTAAGAAAATCTCCTGACGCACGAGTATAAATTAAAATTTTGTAACTGCTGAGATGTAGAGTGCATATAAAATAAATATTTGGACTAGATTGAGATTTTTAGGCATCAGAATGTCAAAATCGGTATGAATAAAGATAGCTAATACAAGGGGGTCTATCTACCAAGAGTGGCTTGCCGAAGGCAAGCTTCTGTTTATGCTCCCCGCTTTAGGGGCCGCCTGGGGGTGTAACGGGGAGGGGGTGCAAGGGGGAGCCCGATGAGGGACCATGCGGAAGGTCCCTTGGGGCTCCCCCTTGAGACGAAGATTCAATAGTAAATAATCATCATTTAATAAAAGATAAAGTTACGAAGAAAAATAGTAAATAATAATAATATTATCTTGGATAATAAACCAACTATCTTTGATAATAAAACAGGGATTTTTAGGGTAAGCCCCTAAAATACTTTATCTTGGATAAAAATGGTATAATCATCTTAAAAGCAAAAAGTAAAGGATATATGATGAATAAAAATTACGAATTAATTAAAAGTGAAGGCTTTGACAAGTTAGGAATCACTGCCTTTTACTACAAGCATATAAAAACTGGGGCAAGGGTTGTCTTTGCCAAGTCGGCCGATGCTAACAAGACTTTTGGGATTGGTTTTAAGACTCCTCCTACAAATTCTAGGGGCATGGCCCACATTATGGAACATTCTGTTCTTAATGGGTCTAAGAAATATAGGACTAAGGATCCCTTTATGGATATGGCTTCTTCTAGCCTGCAAACCTTCCTGAATGCTATGACCTATCCTGACAAGACTGTTTTTCCTGTTTCTAGTGAAAATGACAAGGACTTTAGAAACCTAGTTGATGTCTATACAGATGCAGTTTTTGCACCCCTTGTCCTTGAAAAGAAGGAAATCCTTGACCAGGAGGGTTGGCATTTTGACCTTGATGATAATGATAAGGTCGTGGGAGTGTCTGGTGTGGTCTATAACGAAATGAAGGGGGCTCTTTCTGATCCAGAAAGCCTCATAGGCAATGAAATAAATTCTTACCTCTACAAAAACAGCCCTTACGAGTACGAATCAGGTGGAAATCCTGCTGA
This sequence comes from uncultured Anaerococcus sp., assembly GCF_963512375.1. NCBI lineage: Bacteria > Bacillati > Bacillota > Tissierellia > Tissierellales > Peptoniphilaceae > Anaerococcus > uncultured Anaerococcus sp. The sequence continues at coordinate 38,903 of NZ_CAUPMI010000017.1, read as the reverse complement.
TATCAAGGATTTGACCTTTGATGAGTTTGTAGACTTTTACAAAAACCACTACCACCCATCAAATGCCTATATCTATTATTATGGAAATATAGATGACATCGATGCCTATCTTACGAGGCTTGATGAAGAATATTTAAGCCACTATGACTATAAAGATATAGACCTTGCCATAAAAGTTGTGGAAAATCATTACGATAGTCCAATCGAGGGGACTTATCCATCTGCAAGCGAAAATGAAAATGAGGACTACCTATCCTATGCCATGCTTACCCACTCAAGCCTGGATATAAAGAAAACACTCACAGCAGCTGTCCTTGTCAATGCCCTTTTTAATATGGATTCATCAAAGATTAGACTAGAAGTCCAAGAAAAATTATCACCAGAATATTTCTACGCAAGAAACGCCTACGGCAACCGTTCTGGCCTTATCATCCAAGCTCAAAAGGCAGATGGAGATAAGCTTACTGATTTTGTAGATATAATTGAAACTGGCCTAAAAGAAGCAAGTCAAGGCCTAAATAAGGAAGCCCTTAAGTCAGCCTTTTCTCTCTTTGAATTTGGCCAATTAGAAAACCTAAATTCTGTAAATGCAGGCCTTAGCTATTACCTAGCCATGTCCTTTGACGCAGATCCTTTTGAAGTCTTTAAAATCGTGGATTATTTGAAAGAGCTAAGAGAGCTTATAGATACAGATTATTATGAAAACTTCATCAAAGATTTCTATATAGATAATCCTACAAGGCTAATTCACCTTTCAAAGCCAAGCTCGAACTACAATAAAAAGAAAGATGCCGAATTTAAGGATTTTCTTGCCAGGGTCAATGAGAAAATGACTAATGAAAAATTAGAAGAGATAAAGGCTTCTCTTAATGCTCTTGAAACCTACCAAAATAGGGAAAATACCGAGGAAGAAAAGGCCACAATCCCAGTCCTTGACCTAGACGATGTGCCAACAGAAACTGTGAAAGTAAAAAGACTCGTCGAAGAAGAAATTTTCCAATATGTTTTCAACGACCTAAACACAGCAGGCCTAATCTATACAGAGCTTTATTTTGATATCAACCACCTAAGCCTAGAGGATTTAAAATATGCCCAAATCTTTGCAGAGCTTGCTGCATCAATAGATACAAAAAATATTTCCTATACAGAAATTGACGATATAATCTGGCAAAAACTCGGTTCTATCAACTTTTCAATAACAAACTTTAGGCAAGGTCCAGATAAGATTGACAGGAATTTCAAAGTTGGCTTTAAGACCCTAAGGGCCTATGCAAAAGATGCCATGAAGCTCGTAAATGACTTCAGCTTTAATTCTATTTTTGACAATAAGGCGAGAATCCTCGAGCTTTTAAGGATTAGAAAGTCAATTTTCGAATCAAGAATGTATGATTCAGGCCATATGATAGCCATAAATAGGAATAATTCCCACCTAGATAAGGCTGCTTTCATCCAGGAAAATATAACAGGACTTGCCTATTACGACTTTATCAAGGAAACTATCAAGCTTTGCGAAAGTGATTTTGAAAGCCTAAGAGAAAAACTAGAGAAAATTAACAAGGAAATCTTTACAAAGAGTCTTTCAATAAATATTGCAGCAACCAAAGAAGATTACCTAATAATGAAGAATGTAATCAACAAGTCTCTAGTCAATCTTAAGGATAAGCCAGAAGATGTGGAAATTGAATTTTCTCCAAAGGCCATAAAAGAAGCCATTGCATCAGATGCCAATGTAAATTATGTATCAAAATCAGCAAGGCTTGAGGCTAAAAGCTTTAAGGGTTCTTACATGCTAGCAAGCTCCATAATTTCAAACCCTTACCTCTACTCCCTAATCAGGGCCAAGGGCGGAGCCTATGGGGCAGGCATGACCATCACCAGAGCCCTAAACCTTGCCACCTATTCCTACAGGGACCCAAATATAGAAAAAACCCTAGCAGCCTATGACCAAATTCCAGATCTTGCTGCAAACCTTGAAATGAGTCAGAGAGATTTTGACAACCAAAAAATCTCATCTATGGGCTCTATCCTAAGACCTAGGTCTCCAAAGCAAATGGCAGATAATGATTATTCCTACTTTAGGATTAAAAACGCCAAGAAAGAAGATGAAATCCTTGCTGAAATCAAGGCTACAAAAATCGAAGACATAAGGGCTATGGCAGATGATTTCAAAAAAGCCATGGACCTTGATAATATAACAGTTTTTGGATCTAGGGAAGATATTTTTGCCAACAAGGATATCTTTGATAAGGTCATAGACTTAAAAGATTGATATATTAAATTTTTCAAAAAATAATCTTAAATATATTAAATTCTATTTAAATTATATTGAGCTAGCGTATAATGATAATAGAAAATGAAAGTGAGAGAAAAAATGGCAAAGAAAAATAATAATTTTAGATTTGACCTAGACGATTTAGATTTCGACCTAGATAATATAGACTTTGCCTCAATCGGGCAAAAAATCAAAAATTCAGTAACATCAGCTATAAATGGCTTTAGCAAAGGATTTTCTACAAATCTACCAGCCATAAGAGACCCAAATGTGTGCGAGCAAAAAAATCCAATTGGTCCAGGAAGGATTAATGGCCTTAAATTCTTTGCAGTCCTTATTGGCATTACCTGCATTAGCATAGGCCTAGATGATTTACTTTATAATGGCTTAGCAAATTTTATATTTAAATCATTGCTAATTGGTGTAGGTATAGGCATACCTATCTACATGTGGCAAATAGCCAATAACAACAAGCGCCTGGCCATAAACTATTCCAGATTCAAAAGGGAGCTAGGGCAAAATACTATTATTTCAATAAAAGATTTGGCGAGTGCGGTAAGCCAGAGTGAGAAGCAGACAATCAATGATTTGCTATATTTTATGAAGCAAAACTACTTCAAACAAGCAAGAATTGTAGAAAATGATTCAATCTTTATCCTTGATATACCAACCTTCAAGCTCTACAAGGAAAAAATGGCAGGCCTTCCTTACTATAAAAGGGAAGAAATTTCTGATGATGTGTCAGTTGAAGATATTAACAAGGACCAGGCAGAAAATATAATCACAAATTCAGACCAAATCCTAGAAAAGATGAATAAATCAGGATCAAACATAAGATCAGAATCCTTTAAGGCCAAGCTTTCTGTTCTTTTCACAAATATAGCTGACATCTTAAACATAGTCAAAAAGTATCCACAAAAGGCAACAAGCCTTACAAAATTTAACGACTATTACATGCCTACCTCCCTCAAATTAATAGAAACCTTCGAAGAATTTGAGCTGATGAATACAGATGATATGAAGATAAGAAAGGCCATGGCAGAGATTGAAAATTCAATCAAAACCATAGGAGAAGCCTTTGACAACATCAAGGTAGACCTCTTAAGCGACAGGGCTATGGATGTCAAAACAGACATAGACACCATAGAGCTAATCCTAAACCAGGAAGGCCTACTAGAAAATGATTGGAGTGAAAAATGAGTGACATCAAATTAAGCCTAGATGGCGCAGAAGAAAATGACCCAAAACTAGAAGCAATCACAAATGATAGCCCAGACTTAATAGAAAATAAAATCACATTTTCAGAAGCAGAAGAAAAGATGATAGATGAATTTTCCAAAAAAATTGACCTGGAAAATACAAATATCATCTTGCAATACGGGTCAGGAGCCCAAAAGAAAATCTCAAACTTCTCAGAAAAAACCCTAGATACCGTAAGAAACAAAGACCTGGGAGAAATCGGAGGCCTCCTTGACAAGGTAGTCGTTGATATTAGACACATGGAAGATGATGAACCATCTGGTCCACTCGGCTTTTTCAAAAAAGCCACCAACAAACTAGAAGACCTCAAAGTTCGCTACCAATCAGCCGAAAAAAACATAAATGACGTGGCAAAGGTTCTAGAAAATCATCAGATAACCCTCATGAAGGATATATCAATGCTAGATCAGATGTATGACCTAAATGAAGACTACTACAAGGAAATCTCCATGTATATCGAGGCAGGTAATAGAAAACTAGCTGACCTTTACAAAAACGACATCCCAGCCCTAGAGCTTAAGGCTCAAGCAAGCAACCTCCCACTAGATGCCCAAAAGGTAAACGACCTAAAGGCCCAGGCCAACCGCTTTGAGAAAAAGCTCCACGACCTAGACCTAACAAGGATGGTATCAATCCAGATGGCCCCACAAATAAGGATGGTCCAATCATCAAACTCCATAATGGCAGAAAAAATCCAAACAACTATTGTAAACACCATCCCACTATGGAAAAACCAAATGGTCCTAGCCCTAGGCATGAACCACACCGACCAGGCTATAAGAACCCAACAAAGGGTAACCGACCTAACCAATGAACTCTTAAGGAAAAACGCCGACACCCTAAAACAAAACACCATCAAAACCGCCAAGGCAACAGAGCGTGGAATAATAGACCTAGAAACAATAAAACATACCAACGAAGCCCTAATAACAACTATAGAAGAAGTAAGAAACATCCAAATAGAAGGCAAGAAAAACCGAGAACAAGCCAAGACAGAAATAGCAAACCTAGAAGCCGAATTAAAAAGAAATCTAACAAAAAGAAATTAAAGTATAATATAGTTAGAAATATTGTTATGCTGCAAATTAAGGATAATCCCTTGTTAACTCGGATATAGCACGAGATATATGTAAAATTTGAAAAATATAATTCAATATTTATTTTTAAATTTATATTGTAAATAAATCCCTCCTAATACCAAAAATAAGATTGCCAAAGGCAATCTACTATGTTCGCCCTCCGCAAGGAGTCGCTTGTGGGGTGTAACGAAGAGGGGGTGTAAGGGGGAGGGCGATGAGGACCCATGCGAAAGGGTCCTTGGCCCTCCCCCTTGAACGAAGCAAAATAGTATATATCTATAATTTATTAAATAATAAAATTACGAAGTATATAAATTAATAAAAATAATTTATCTTGGATAAAGAAAGGAAAACAATAATGCACGACTTTAAACCAGGCGAAAAAATCGAATTCAAATTTGATTGCCAAATGCTAATAGCAAGAACAGATGAAGACCTAGACGAAGATGAAATCTTTGACTATATTTCAGAAAACCTAGATGGCGATTCCCTACTTGCAGTTGGAGATGAAGACTTAATAAAAATCCACTTCCACTCCAACAAACCATGGGAAGTCCTAGAATACGCAGCAAGCCTAGGCGACATCCACGATGTAGTCGTCGAAAATATGCAAAGACAAGCAGACGGCTTACAAGGTTAGTAAATCGGCTTGCTAGCAAGCCTTGGCGACATCCATGATGTAGTAAACTAGCCCGCCGGCTCTTTGAGGCAGAATAGCAGACGGCTTGCAAGGTTAAAAATAAACCCAGTTATTAAGTAAAACTTAATAGCTGGGTTTTTCTTTATATTTCAACGCTTACTCTACATATTTACCATTATCCATAATAAAAGGTGGAGCGGCTTCTGGGTCTATGAAGTCCTTAAACTTATCTTTTAGATACTTGTAACAGTCTTCTTTTGTCTTAAACTTAATAGCTTGATAAGGTTCCTCAAAGGATATTTTTTCTACAAAAAGATATCCCCCATCTATTTCAGTCAAAACCCCAATATGGCCGATAAAAAGCTTATCTCCGTCTAATTTGTCATGGATCATTACAGATATTAGGTCAAATTTTTCCGAATAGGTCCAATTTTGGTAATATTTTTCGGCAACCTTGCCCTGGACAGCTGGATCTTTAGATCCTTCTGTTGGAATGCTTGTAAAAAACTCCCTAAATTTCAAAGTTTCATCATCGTTAAAGATTTTTCCCTTTTTAATCATATCTAAATCGGTAAATAGCATGGAATCATCGATTTCTGTTTGGTTTTTATTAGTAAGCTCATCAGCGCTAAGCAAAAAGGCATTTATCCTGCAATTAGTATCTATTAAATCCTGCCCATCCCTCCTATTAATAATTTTGCCTGTATCATAGGTCTTGTTTATATCCTTTATAAAACCATCAACAAGTAGGTCTGGACCAACAGCTTCGTTATAATCCTTAACAAGCTTCATAAAACTATCTACTCTGGCGGAATTAATTTTTTCCTTAAGGCTATCTTCCACAAATTTTTGACTCGCCTCATCCACCATATTGCTAAGACCTGGCTCTATGGCTTGGTTTTGTACTTCTTTTTTAGACTCTATTGCCTTATCTTTTTGGCCACAGGCCCCCAAAATCAAGGCCATGGCAAGTATTGTTAATATTTTTTTCATTTTATCTCCTATTTCCCTAAATATCTTATATTATACCAGAAATAATTTCCAGTTTTCATTTTATTTGCAAGAAACTTTTTACATATTAAAGCAATATGATATAATTATCTTAACAAGAAGAAAGGACATGAATATGAAAAAAATTCTATTAAGTCTTTTAGCAATGACCCTAGTGCTTAGCGCTTGTGATAGCAAGGGAAATGCTAAAGATACTAACAGAGAAGATATTATTGCAAGTTATCCAGAAGAAGATGAGATAAATGATGACCTAGACCTTGAAGATGAAAATGAAGATGAAGAGGGCCTAAGTCTTGGCGAGCAAAAAAGAAATATCCTTGATAGGGTAGAAGTAAATGATAAAAAAGCTCAAAAAGTAAAGAAAAACCAATCAATTGACCTCTTTAAAGAGCTCGCTGGTAAGGAATTTGCAAGCTTTCCTGGAAGTGGATCAGATGTAATCTATTTCCATGAAAACGGAAACATTGACGGTGCAGCTCTTTATGGCAATGGAAATATGTTCTCAACCTGCCTCTATAAGGCCAAATTTGACCTAGTAAAGAAAATCGATGATGTGACTTACGAAATCAAGCTTACAAACCTAGACTACCAAACTCCTGTAGATAAGGAAGAAAAAGTAAAGAAAAATGGCATGGAGTTTATCCATAACTATATGAGATGTTCATATTTCGACAAAAATGTAGGCAAGACTTTTAAAATCCACCTACCTAAAACAAAGGTAAATTCTTTAAGTGAAGGGGAAATTAATTCTATTGAAATGACAGATAATCAAATCGCAAATGGACAGATAAATGTTTTCGCTCTATCAGCACATGATGAAAATTACGGTAACAAAGACTATATTATTATGTCAGAGTTAATTGATAAGAAGAAAAAGAGTGCTAAAAAAGACAGCAAGAATTACTTAACATATTTTGAAGCAGGATGGAAAAGAGCTATGGATGAGATATCTAAAGAATACCAAGACGACTATGCTTCAAAAGATGAGGATGAACCAACAGATGATTTAGACTTTGACTACCTAGCTAAAATGGTCCTAGATTCTTATGAAGATGATAAGAAAGGCGGCAAGGACATCATAGATTTGGACAAGTCCCAAGAATTCCTAAAGAAAAATGCAGATATCTTAGCCTACATGAAATCTGCCGAGAAGTTTAAGGATAAATTCAAAGACATAGGCATAAGCGGCCTAGACCTAAAGGCTGACAAGGACCAACCAATAATTAAAATCAGAGGGACTTATATAGATGAGAAAGAAATAGAGCCAGACAACGACATGTTTGGCCTATGGGACAACTTCCTAAGGGCAAGCCTAAATTCTGGCGAAAATATAATCATTAAGCTTAAATTCCTAGGCGATAGGCGTAATCACACCTACGATGCAGCCGACGGATCAAAAGTAGTAAATGTCTGGGCCCTACCACTAGGAGTCTACAAGATGAAAGATGACAATGGCAAAGACATCAGAGTCTTTGAATTTGTAAGTGGTGAAGGTATTCAAGATCAAGCCTACAAATTATTTGGAGATGACTACAATAAATAAAAACGCAAAAGCCGGCAACTAGCCGGCTTAATTTTTTAAGGCTTAGGCTCCTTAAGTAGGGCCTCGGCCTTTTTATATTCTGGAAAAAACCTCTCAACGAGGGCATAAAATCTCTTGCCATGGTTAGGCTCAAGCAAATGGCAAAGTTCATGAACAAGGACATAGGTTAGGCAGATAGGCTCATACTTAGCAAGGTTTGTATTAAGCCAAACTCGCTTCTTAGAAATATTACAAGACCCCCAACGAGTCTTCATCTTCCTAAGCCTATAAGCATCTGCCCTTAGGCCTGTCAAATCTTCAGCCTCTTTAATAGTCTCAGCTATCCTAGCTTCTAAAGATTTTCTATAAAAATCATCTAAGAGCTTATCTTTTAAAGGTCTACTTAAATCATCCTTATAAAAAAATATTATTTTTGAATCACAAAGCTTAAAAGTATTTTTATTATCCTCAATAAATTCAAGCTTATAGGCCCTGCCCCAAAGATAAATAAGCCCTTCATCCCTGGTATTCCTAGCCTTAGCAAACTTAGCTTGATTTTTAATAATCCAATCCTTCCTAGCTTCTACAAAGGCTTCAAGGTCCTTATTACTAATATGGAAGGGCGCAGAAAGAACAAGGTCCCCAAAAGGTGGAGTGACCTTTAAAATGATATTTTTTTGGTTTTTCCTCTTTCTTAAAGTAAGGGAGAAAGAAGCTATTGTCCTTTGGGTTTTCATAAAAAATTCCTTTTCCTATCCAAGATAGGAATATTTTTCTTTATTATCCAAGATAATATTATTATTTACTTTAATTCTTCGTTATTTTATCTCATAATGAATTATTGTCATCAAGCTGATGACTCCGCCTAAAGGAGGGGCGAAGGGGGCGACCGCGCTCTCGGCCGCTAGGGCAAAATCCCCCTCATGCCCCTCCTTAAACCTCCAGCTAGCCCGTCGGCTCATGGAGACTCACCCCCTCTCGGCTCCTTAGGCGGAGTGCAGAAAGGGAAGATTTTTTTCAAAAATCTTCTTTATTATGACGAATTACTTTGTATGTATGTAGCCTTTTTCTTACTGATTTAAAATCAAAAGTCCCCTAAAAATCACAATCTAGTCCAACTATAAATTTTATAGTTAACTGTCATCTCAGTATTAACAAAATTATTATTTAAGTATGGTTGTCAGTGTGATTTTCTAAACGGTGACTTTTGCTTTTAAATCTCCCGATAAATTAGTTTATTAGATTTATTTATAGCGATGTTTGCGAAGCAAACGAGCCTTAGACCTGCTTTGTCGTTAATATCCTCTCAGAATACAGAATAATTCTCCCAAGGTTGAGAGATTTTGTAAATGGAGATGCCGTTAAAAAAATCTCCTGACACACGAGTAAATTTTAAAATTTTGTAACTACTGAGATGTAGAGTAGATATAAAAGAAACATTTGGACTAGATTGAGATTTTTAGGCATCGAAATGTCAAAATCAGCAAGAACAAGGATATCTAAAACAAAGGGATTTGTCTACCAAGAGTGGCTTGCCGAAGGCAAGCTTCTGTTCATGCTCCCCGCTTTAGGGGCCGCCTGGGGGTGTAACGGAGAGGGGTTTAAGGGGAGGCCGATGAGGGACCATGCGGAAGGTCCCTTGGGCCTCCCCTTGAGACGGAGATTCAATTGTAAATAATAATCATTTAATAAAAGATAAAATAACGAAGAATCAAAGTTCATAATAATATTATCTTGGATAATAAAGTGAGAGGATTAGGGGGAAGCCCCCTAAAATAATTTATCTTGGATAAAAAGGATTAAAGAATCTTCCTTCATTCACAAAAAACAAGCCAATTCCTATGCCTACTATCAAAACCACTCCTATTATTACAAAGAAGTCTGCTTTTTTAAAGGGTTTTGCCCTGTACCAGCTTCTTTCTTTGTTTTTGCCAAAGCGTCTTAACTCCATGGCTTGGGAGATGGTTTCTATTCTCTCTAGGCTGTCAAAGATTAGGGGTAATACTATATTTGAGCTCGCCTTAACCCTTTTTATTAGACTTGTTTTTCTGCTCATTTCTATGCCTCTGGCCTGACTTGCGCTTCTTATATCATAATAAGAAGCTTGTATATCTGGTATATATCTTAGGGCTAGGGCTACTGCGTAGGATATTTTGTAGGATAGGCCTATCCTGTTTAGGCTTGATGAAAATTCGCTTGGATCTGTTGTTAGGATAAAGATTATGGCAAGGGGGATGGTTGAGAAATATTTTAAGCCTACGTTTAGTTCGTAGAATAATTGCTCTGCTGTTAGACTATACCTGCCAAAGCCTTCCCAAAGAACAGTCCTTGTCCCGTAGAGTTTAACCCCGTATTCTGGCTCGAAGATGTATATGGCAAGTAAGTTTATTATTGAAAAGACTGCCACTACTTTTATCAAAAATGAAATTTCTTCCAATTTGATTTTTGCTATTTTCATGCTTATTAGGGAGAGGGTCATGACAAAGATTAGAAATCTCGTATCAAAAGATGTCATTACTATTATTGATAAGAGGATAAAGGCTATTAGCTTGCTTGCCCCTGATAGGTCGTGGACTAGAGTGTCTTTTTTGATATAACCTAGGGTATTATTCATCTTTCCCTCCTCTTTCATATGCAATGAAACTTTCTATGAAGTCTTTTGGATCTATTCCTTCTAATTTTTGGCCTAATTTATAAAGGGATGTCTCTGCTAAATGAGCCCTAGCTATCAGGTCTTTTTGAGAAAATAAGTCCGCTGGATTGGTGTCAGCTAGGATTTTCTTACCTTCTATAACTATGACCCTATCTGTATATTCCTGGATTAGGTGCATATCATGGCTTATCATTAAGATACTTAGGCCCTTTTTATCTCTTAAAGCTTTGATAAAATCCATCATTTGCCTGTAATGGCCCAGATCTTGGCCAGCTGTTGGTTCATCTAAAATTATGACTTCTGGGTCTAGGGCTAGGATCGAAGCTATGGTCACCCTTCTTTTTTGCCCGTAGGATAGGGCTGATATTGGCCAATTTCTAAATGGATGAAGACCACAAATCTTTAGGGTCTCTTCTACCTTTTCCCTTATTAGGTCTTCGTCAATATTTCTTACCCTTAGACCAAAGGCGACTTCATCATAAATCATAGTTTTAGAAATCATGGCATTTGGATTTTGAAGGACAAAGCCAACTTTTTCTGCAATTTCTTTTATGGAAAGGCTACTTGCATCTTCGCCTTTGATGTAGATTTTGCCCTTATTTGGCCTTAGAAAGCCTGCCATTAACTTGGCTAGGGTCGACTTGCCTGCTCCATTTGGCCCTACAATTGAGGTAAGCTCTCCTTTTTTGATTTCTAAATTTATATTTTCTAAAATTAAGTCCTTGTCATAAGCGAATGATAGGTCTTCGATTTTTATTAATTCTTCATTAAGATTTGCTTTCAAATCTTCTTTAATATTTGTTGACCAAGTCCTTAGCTTATCCAGGTCGCAAGCCTTTATATTTACCTGGTCAATGTCTCCTAGCTTATCATAGGCTTTTATATCACATCCCGCATAGGCTAGGGCATCTAGGTAGAGAGGCTTTCTGATTGTGATTTTATCTAGGATATCTGATTTTAAAAGGTCTGTCGGGCTCAGGTCTGCTAGGATTTTGCCCCCATCTACCGCTATTATCCTGTCTGGATTAAGGAGAAGCGCCTCTTCTAGCCTGTGTTCTATGACTATGACTGTAACCTTGAGTCTTTCAGCCAAGTCCCTTACAAGCTTCATGGTTGCCCTACCGCTTTTTGGATCTAGATTTGCCAAAGGCTCGTCTAAAAGCAAGATTGGAACCTCGCTTATTAAAACCCCACCTATTGATACAGTCTGCTTTTGGCCTCCTGATAAATCGCTTGGCTTTCTGTCTAATAGCTTTGTAATCTTTAGCTCATCAGCCCATTTTTCGACCTCTTCTTTCATCTTTTCCTGGTCAATATTGTCATTTTCAAGACAGAAGGCCATATCTTCTGCCACAGTAAGACCTACAAATTGTCCATCTGTATCTTGGAGGACTGTGCCTGTCGATAGGGAGAGATCAAAGATTGATGCATCCTTAATACTTTTTCCATCAACAAAGACCTCCCCCTCTATATCTCCGGGGAAGGTATTTGGTATTTGGCCATTGAGGTTCTTAGCAAGAGTCGACTTGCCAGAACCTGATGGGCCCACTATTACAATTTTTTCGCCCTTTTTGATTTCTAAATTGATATCTATAAGGGAAGGCTCAGCCTGTGCTCTATATTTAAATGTGTAATTATTAAATTCTACTAAGGACTGGCTCTTATCTGTCATATTAGTCTCTACTTAATGAATTGTCTGCTGTTTGGGTCTTAGCATAAGCTGCAATTAAGATTGTTCCTAAAATTCCTACTGCAAGGCTGTTAAGGCCTGCTGATACGAAACCTTGGGCAAATACCTTATTGGCTGGCTCTGAATAAATTAGGATGTCTAAAACTGGTGCAACTAGGCCCCAAGAGATGACATTGGTTATAATTTGTCCGATGTTAAATTTGATTATATCTTTTTTCTCAAATTTACCCTTGCTTAGGTCAAGATTTTTGCCAATTAGGCCGTAACCTGCCCCTGTTACCCCGCTTGTGATAACCCATGACCACCATAGACCGTAAGTTAGTAGGTCTTTGATAGCATGACCAATTAGGCCGATTAGGGCACCAACAACTGGTCCAAAAAGAACGCTCATAAGGGCTAGGAATGGATAGGTTGTCTCTACTGATGTATTTGGAATGAAACCTACTGGTATTGATAAAAATCTACCTAGGATAAAAAACACTGCAGCACCGATGCCTATAGCAACTATGCTTGTAATTGAATTATTCTTTTTCATTATATCTCCTTTTTGATAAATATGGTCCAATCTGCACCTGTCCCTATCTGGTAGGTGTCAGAAAATGATGCTTGGTTGATGGCTATACCTAAATTTATTAGGGAATTAATATAGGCTATAGTCTCCCCAAGTCCAACGTCTGCGAAAGAATGGCCAAAGGTCATTTGATTTTCATATTTTTTAATATTTTTATAGAAAATTGTAACCTTAATAGGGTCACCCTGCTTGATATCCGCCTTCTTTAATAAGTCTAGCGGAATATTTGTCCATAAAGATCCAAATCTAATATCTAGGATATCGATAGTTCCTTCTATTATTCCATCCTCAATCTTAGCTTCTTTGATAGGTGAATATACCAATTCATCTAGGCTAATTTCCTTTAAGAAATGATAATAACCCTCATCACTTGCAAGCTTTGCCCCATTGTAGGCATAAACATCCCTGCCGTGGAAGGTGTGGGAATTTTCTGAAAAAGGTAGCCTATCCTTAACCTCATCGATAATCCTTGCAGATTCTAGGTCAATAAATTTAGCCACATGGGAAATAGTTCCATTATCAGGAGTGACAATGTAGTGGCCGCTCTTTGTCTTTACAACAATAGAATTCCTATCGCTGCCTACTCCCGGGTCTACTACTGATACAAAAACTGTTCCCTTTGGCCAATATTCTATAGTTTGCAAAATCCTATAGGAAGCCTCAAAAATATTGTAAGGTTTGATATCATGGGTTAGATCATCTATTATTAGATCAGAATTTACCATCCTAGCAACCCCGTGCATGGCAGATACTGCCCCATCTCCTAAGCCAAAGTCTGACTGAAAAACTAAAGCGTTCATTTTTATAAGTCCTTTCATAAAAAATGCCTAGCTAGAAAATTGTCTTTAAAACAAAAAACACCCACCTGCGATGGATGCTAATTTTCTATCTATCCATCATTCAAGCTTTAGCACCTTAGCCTTTGCTAGGTTGCTGAAGGGTCATCAAGCTTGTCTCTCGCCTTCTCTTTATGGTAAGAACATTATACCCTCAAAATAGTATTTGTCTTTATGTCAATTCAAAAAGCACCCTCCAATGGATAGGTGCTTTTTGACAAACAGAATGTTGTAGGATAATAATATAATAAGAATTTATCTTGCTTTTAATATTGGTGAAACCCTCTTATAGATAAGCTCTGTAACTAAGGCTGCAACTGCACCCTTGACTAGGTTAAATGGCACAATTGAAAGTAGCATTAGGCTTACATAGGATTTAACAAGTGGGTTGCCTGGTACTTGGCCAGCAAAGGCTTCAAGTGGGAATCCCATTGCCTTAGCATAGGCTGGGAATACTACAAAGGCATTTGAAAGTGTAGCTATAGCTGTCATTGCGATAACTCCACAAGCAAGTGCAAAGATAGCAGTTTTCTTAGTCTTCCTGTTTTTATAAATTGTAGATGCTACAAATACGAATGTTGAACCAACTATAAAGTTTGATAGTTCGCCAACTCCAACAGTTTGTGTCTTAGTTAGATTAAGAATATTTTTAACTAATTGAATAGCAACTCCTGCCCAAGGTCCCATAGCAAAGCCTCCTATAAGGGCTGGCACATCTGCCAAATCCACTCTCATAAATGGTGGGGCTATTGGAATTGGTACTTGGAAAAACATGAGTATAAAAGCCAAAGCGGCTAAGATACCAATTTTAGTAACGTTGCTTAGTGAAATAGATCTTGTTTTGTTCATATAATACCTCCCTTTGGGCATAAAAAATGCCCTAAAATCAGGGCTCGAAAAAAATTATAATAATCTTCTTCCATCCAGACTATACTGTCGGTTTTGGAATTGCACCAAATCGGTCCAAAGGGACTCGCAGACTATAACTGCCGGTTAAGGAATTTCACCTTTCCCTGAAGAAGCAATGGTTTTCATTGCTATATAATATCTATTAATTTATCTACTTATATTATAAACTATCGTCTATAATATGTCAAATTTTTATTCAGGGGAACAAGAATCAAGTGTCCACCTATATCCTTGCCTACTAACTGTCTCAATTGGAGCAAGATCTGCCTTTTTAAACTCATTTCTAATCTTTCTGATATGTTCTCTAACAGACCTAGGTGTGGTGTCAAGGTTTTTGTCAGTTTTCATGATCTCCACTATATCTTCCTTGCTAAGGGTCTTGCCCATATTAGAGATTAAGATTGCACAAATAGCAAGCTCAGACTTGGTTAAATCCAAAATCTTATTGCCAACCCTAAAGATACCATTATCTTCTTCCATGGTGCAAAAACCAAGCTTAATAATATTGGCCTGACTTATCTCTTCTACCTTCTTAAAAATATTTTGGATAAATTCATCCCTAGTTACAGAATGGATAACAAAATCCTTATCATCAAGTTCTTGCTCGTAAGGATTTTTCTTATATCTTTCAGTTAGGTAGATTACAGGAATTTTGGTCTTTTGTTTGATATATTGGATAAATTGTAGACACTTATTATGAGTCATATCAACAAGGATAAGATCATAAACGCTACAATCTTTAAACAAAAGCTCATCCATAGATTCGATTTTCTCCACAAGAACATCATTCTTATTAAAGTGAGAATTTATTAAATTTGATACACCATTCTCATATTCAACAGAAGCAATTCTCATTTTTTCCTTCTTTCCTAATAAAGATTTAATAAAATCATTTTCGTAAAACCTACAAATACTTTTATGTTTCTTTAAAATTAATAATTTTTTATAAGTTAACATTTAAAATATAAAGCAATACATGTAAATCTTACTATCTATGTAGAATATCTTTAAACAACTTTAACTTAGCCAAGTTTATTTTATAAATCTTTATAATATATTTTAATTAATCCTGTTAACACTTTACGCTCATAAGGGATATTTACAAGATATTTTTATTATCACAATTAAAAGTGTAATAAATATGTTTAATATTAAAATATCAATAAAAAAGAGTCCTTAAGGACTCTTTCAAAGATTTATAGATAATATTTTTTAACTACATTTAGTTCATCATCTAGTTCATAAACTAGTGGTTGACCTGTTGGGATTTCTAAATCCATTATATCATCATCTGAGATTTTTTCTAGGTGTTTAGCTAGGGCTCTTAAGCTGTTGCCGTGAGCTGCTACTAGGACTGTGTCGCCTTCAAGTAGTTGTGGAGCAATTTTGTCGAAGTAATAAGGTAGTACTCTTTCAAGTGTTACCTTTAGGTTTTCTGCACCTGGAATTACATCTTTTGGAAGGTGAGCAAACATTGGAAGTGCTGCTTGTCTTTCTTTTTCTTCTGCTGAGAGTTCTGGTGGAAGTGTATCATATGATCTTCTCCAGATGTGAACTTGTTCATCACCGTATTTTTCAGCTGTTTCTGCTTTGTTTAGACCTTGTAGGGCACCGTAGTGTCTTTCGTTTAGTCTCCAAGATTTTTCAACTGGTACAAATAATTGGTCAGAATATTCAAGAGCAAAGTTACAAGTTTTGATAGCTCTTTTTAGGATTGATGTGTGAGCATAATCAAATTTGATGCCTGCTTCTTTAATCTTTCTTCCAGCTTCCTTAGCTTCTTCTACACCCTTATCAGATAGGTTTACATCTACCCAACCTGTAAATTTGTTAGCTAGGTTCCATTCACTTTGGCCATGTCTTACTAATACTAATTTTTTTGTCATTATCTTCTCCTTAGTTTTTCAAAAGCTTCATTTTCTGCTTGCTTGCTTTTGATAGCTTCGTTCCTATTCTCATCTAACTGGTCTATCCAATTTAGGGCCTTGGCAGTTCCCTCAATTACACATTCTTGAGGATTATCAGCTATCCTTGCCTCAATCCTAAATTTCTCTTCGATCCTATCCTTTAGACCCAAGGTATAGGCGCCTCCCCCTGTAAGGATAATTTGCCTATCAAATATATCACTTGCAAGTTCTGGCGGAGTTACTTCCATAACTCTTTTTACCCCTTCTACAATCAAATCAATCTGACGTTTTATAGAATCCTTGACCTCACTAACAGGTATATAAACCTTAGATGGGAGGCCATTAGCTATTTCCCTACCCTTAACCTCGATTGAATCATCGACTGTAAGCTTACCTGCTTCTTTTTTGATAGCTTCTGCACTCTGATCGCCAATAAGTAGTCCATAGCGAGTCCTTATATAATCCTTGATAGCCTTATCAAAAGATAGACCTGCCACATCAACAGACTTACTAGCTATGATTTGGCCCATGGATATAACAGCTATATCACAAGTGCCTCCTCCTACATCAACAACCATCGATCCCTTAGGATCTGTTATATCTACACCTGCGCCAAGGGCTGCAGCTAGGGGTTCTTCAATAAGATAAGTCCTGTGAGCTCCTGCATTTTCAGCCGCTTGTAGGACCGCTCTTTTTTCAACTTGGGTAGACCTTGCTGGTACACAAATAAGTAAATCAGGTTTGAAAAGGGATTTTTTAACAGACTTATTTAAAAAATGCTCAAGCATCCTCTCGGTAGCTCTAAAATCTGCAATAACCCCATCTTTCATCGGAAGGATACAGGAAACATTCCCAGCAGCCCTACCAATTAATTTCTTAGCATCTTCACCAACCGCAAGTATCTCATCTGTAAGGACATCTATAGCTATGACAGATGGTTCATTTAAAACTATTCCTTTGTTATAAACATAGACTAGAACACTAGCCGTTCCTAGGTCAATAGCAACCGACCTTCTAAATCTTGCCATAATATTTTTCTCTTTCTCCCATCCGAGATGGGGTATCATTTTTTGTCTTTATTTTTTTGCTTACTAAAATTATATCATAATAAGATGGGTTTTTCATCCAAGATTAGTTTTTTCTTTTATCCAAGATATAAATATCAAGATTTACTATTTTTCTTCGTAACTTTATATTTTATTAAATAATTATTATTTACTATTGAATCTTCGTAGTAAGGGGAGGCCCAAGGGACCTTCCGCATGGTCCCTCATCGGCCTCCCCTTAAACCCCTCCCCGTTACACCCCACAAGCGGCTCCTTAGCGGAGTGCGAACAGTGAAGATTGCCTAGCGGCAATCCACTCTTTTTATGCAGAACCCCTTGTATTAGCTATCTCTATCCTTAGTAATTTTGACATTCCGATGCCTAAAAATCTCAATCTAGCCATAATATATCTTCTATATAAACTCTACATCTCAGTAGGTACAGAATCCTTATTTGTACTCGTGCGTCAGGAGATTTTTTTAACGGCATCTCCATTTACAAAATCTCCCAACCTTGGCAGTGTTATTCTGTATTCTAAGAGAATGGAAACCTCCAAGCAGTCCTAAGGCTTGTTTGCTTTCGCAAACATTGCGATTAGTGGGTTTAGATAAGAGAGCTTTAAGATATACTTAACTAAAATCGTTAATTATTTCAAAGCAAGTCAGCGTCCAAAAATTTTGTTGAGCGTAGCGAATCTAAATTTTTAGCTGACGTGATTTGAAATAATAGATTTTGAACCAGAATGAGTAGCAGTCAGGTCTAACAAAGAAGATTGCCATCGGCAATCTTCTTTTTGCTCTCTGCAAGAGTCGCTTGTGGGGTGTAACGAAGAGGGGGTGTAAGGGGGAGGGCGATGAGGACCCATGCGAAAGGGTCCTTGGCCCTCCCCCTTTGGCGAAGTCATCAGCTTGATGACAACCATTTTATACGTGATAAAATTCCGAAGAATTAAAGTAAATAATACTATTATCTTGGATAATAAGAAAAAAGGTTATTAGGGAAACTCCCTAATAATTCCTAAGGTCTTGGACCTTATCCAACCTCTCCCATGTGAATTCTTCTTCATCCCTTCCAAAATGTCCGTAGGCGGCTGTTTTTTTGAAGATTGGGCGTCTTAGGTCTAGGTTTGCTATTATGGCTGCTGGTCTGAAGTCGAAGTTTTCTTCTAGGATTTCTAGGAGTTTTTCGTCATCGTATTTGCCTGTTCCGAAGCTATCTACATAGATTGATAATGGTTTTGCTACTCCTATAGCGTAGGATACTCCTATTTCTAGCTTATCTGCCAGGCCTGCTGCTACCATATTTTTTGCAGCATATCTTGCCATATAGGCTGCTGACCTGTCTACTTTTGTTGGGTCTTTGCCTGAAAATGCTCCACCGCCTGCTTTTGAGTAGCCGCCGTAGGAGTCTACTATTATTTTTCTTCCTGTTAGTCCGCTATCTCCCTTTGGGCCGCCTATTACGAATTTGCCTGTTGGGTTGATATATATTTTTGTCTTTTCATCTATTAATTTTTCATCTACTACTGCCTTTATAACATGATTTATGATGTCTTCTCTTATTTTTTCTAAGGATACTTCTTCCTTGTGTTGGCTTGAGATGACTATGGAGTCGATTCTTACTAGCTTATCATCATCATATTCTACTGTTACCTGGGTCTTGCCATCTGGTCTTAGGTAGTCTAGGATGCCTTCTTTTCTAACTTGGGCTAGTCTTTTGGCAAGGGCTTGGGCCATGGCTACTGATACTGGAAGGTATGAGTCTGTTTCATTGTCTGCATAGCCAAAGACCATGCCTTGGTCTCCTGCTCCTATTTGATCAAATGGGTCAGAGCCTTCTTTATATTCGCTTGCCTTATCTACACCCTGGGCTATGTCTGCTGATTGCTCAATTAGGCTGGTGAGTACTGCTACATTTTCATAGTCAAAGCCTGTATCCCCATCTGTGTAGCCAATTTCTTTTATGGTCTCTCTTACTATAGATTCTATTGGGGCATAGGCTTCTGTTGAGATTTCTCCTACTACTAGGACAAGGCCTGTGGTTGTTACTGTCTCACAGGCTACTCTTGAGTTTTTATCTTGTCTTAGACATTCATCTAGGATTGCATCTGATATTTGATCGCAGACCTTATCTGGATGGCCTTCTGTTACTGATTCGCTGGTTATTAATTTTCTCATTCTTTCTCCTTTAGGTAAACTATTGCTCTTGATTCTATGCCTAGGCCCTTTCCTGTAAAGCCTAATTTCTCGCTCGTTGAGGCCTTTACCGATACATTTGCTAGGTCGGTTTTTAGGTGGCTGGCTAATAATTTTACTATTTCTTCTCTTTTTGGTGATATTTTTGGCATTTCACAGATTATTACTGAGTCTATATTGCCTATTTCATAGCCCATATCTTCCATTTTTTCGACAACCCTGTCTAAAAGATCTATGGAATATATGTCCTTGTAGGCTGGGTCTGTATCTGGGAAGAGATTGCCAATATCTGGTAAGGCTAGGGCACCGAGGATGGCATCCATTATGGCATGGGTTAGGACATCTGCGTCCGAATGACCTAGGAGCCCTTTTTCATAATCAAATTTGATTCCACCTAGGATTAGGTCCCTTCCTTCTACTAATTTATGGACGTCATAGCCTATTCCTACTCTCATTTTTCTTCCTTTCTTAAAAATCCCTCGCCAAAGATTATATCTTCTTGGGTTGTAATTTTTATATTTTGATATTCGCCTTCTACGATTTTGACTGGTGTTTTCTTATCAAAAAATTCGAAAAGTTGGCTGTCATCTGTGACTTTGGCCTCGCTTGTCATGTATTTTTCATAAAGGGTCTTGATTTTTTCTACCTCAAAGGCTTGGGGTGTTTGGATATTATATACAAAGTCCCTGTTTGGGGTGAAGTCTACCTCTCCCCTCTCATTGGCTACTTTTATGGTATCCTTAGCCTTTGTTGCAGCTATGGCTGCCTTATAATTATCCATTTCTTTTAATGTTCTTCTAAATAGTTCTAAGCTTGCAAAAGGTCTTACCCCATCGTGGGTTAAGACCAGTTGACTTTTTTTATTTAAGGCCAATAGGCCCTTGTATGTTGACTCTTCACGGCTTTTGCCGCCCTTTACTATCTTTATTCTGACATCATTTATTTTTTCTACTAGGCTAGCAGCCATTTTCCTGTCTTCTTCTCTTATGACTAGGATTATTTCGTCAAATTCAAATAATGAGCTGACTTTTTCTAGGGTTATTTCCAGGATTTTCTTGCCCGCAATTTCTATATAGGGCTTGTTAGTGGCAAGACCCATCCTTAGGCCAGAGCCTGCTGCTGTTATGATAGCTGATAGGTATTTTCCTTTATACATCCTCGCTCCTTACAAATATCATCCTGCCTGCAGATGTTTGAAGGACGGATGTTACTTTGGCATTTATGACCTGATCTATTAGGTCTGCCCCATCTTCTACTACCACCATGGTTCCATCTTCTAAATATCCTACACCTTGATTTTTGCCCTTGCCTTCTTTAATTACCTCAATTTGCATTAGTTCACCTGGTATTACTACTGGTTTTAGGGCATTGGCTAAATCATTTATATTAAGGATTGGTATGCCTTGGACATTGGCTACCTTGCTTAGGTTGTAGTCGTTGGTAAAGACCTTGGCTCCCAAATCTAGGGCTAGTTTTAAGAGTTTGGCATCTACTTCTTTGATATCTTCGTAATCCTTGTCTAAGACTTTTAGCTTTATCTTGTCAGTTTCTTGGATTTTCTTGATTATATCAAGACCCCTGCGGCCCCTTTCTCTTTTTAGGTCATCTGGGCTATCTGCTATATGTTGGAGCTCTTCTAGGACAAATTCTGTCACTATTAGCTCACCTTCCAAGAAGTCTGTATTTATTATATCAAGGATTCTTCCATCTATTATTACAGATGTATCAAGGACCTTTGGACTTGCGGTCATATTCGCCCTGTCAAAGGCTATTTTCTCTTTTTTTTCTTTTTTATCATCTTTTGACCTTGTCATAAAGGCTATTAGGTCGTCTGCATTTCTTATAGCAAGTCTCCATCCAAGATAACCAAAACCAATATATAATAAAATGGATAATAGCACAAAAATTGAATTTCCTACAACAGGTAGGGATAGTTTGGTTAATGGGGTTGATGCTAATGCTGCTACTAAGAAGCCTAGAATTATACCAAGTACGCCTATAACAAGGTTTGCTGCTGGCAATTTACTAATCTTCTTTTCTAAAATTGAAAAACTTACTGTCGCTTTGTTGGAAATCGGGTCTGCAATTAAATAAAAAATAAAAGCAAACAAAGCTGATGCTAGAATATTAGCCCCTATAAATAATTTGCCGCTATTAGGGATAAACCCAAAAGCGGCGTTAACTACTTTTAAGACTACTATTCCAAGAACAGCTCCGATTAGCGCAAAAACTAATCTGATTATTCTCTTCATAATATCTCCTTATAAACCGATAGACTCATCTATCATCTTTTCTGCCTCTTCTTTGTCTAGAGAACCCACCATAACTAACTCACTGGCAAGAATCCTCCTTGCCCTATTAAGAAGCTTTTTCTCAGTTGTCGAAAGTCCCTTATCACTATCCAAAATCGCAAGATTTCTAACCATCTTAGCAATCTCAAAAACATCGCCAGTCTTTAGAATATCTTGATTGTCCCTATATCTTTTGGTCCAATTAGTATTCATCTCTGTTGGCTTGTCATCTAGGATTTGTAAAACTTCTTTTCCTTCTTCCTTGGAAATAATACCTCTGATGTTCATTTCACCTATTTTCTCAGCCGGAATTGATATATCCATATCCCCAATAGGCATCTTGAGAATAAAATACTCCTTCTCCTCGCCCATAAAAGTCATCTTTTCAATGGCATCAATCACGCCAGCCCCGTGCAATGGGTACACTATCTTATCGCCTACTTTAAACATATAACCTCCTAGGTTCTCTAGTAGTATTATACCATAAATTTAAAAATACGCTTTAAGCAATATTACAGTATATTCCAAAAAATATTTTTATCAATCCTTAAGACCAGTTTTTATGTTAATTCTTTTATGGATAACCTCAATGTTGGCATCTGTAGTTTTGCCACCAAAGTCGCCATCAAGCGACCAGGAGACTTCTTCATCAGTCTTTACCCTAAGGCTAGATGCCTGGCGCCTAATGACAAAGTCATTTGACTCATTATTAGTAAGAGCCTGGATAATCTTATTTAGGTCAATAAGACTCTCAGGTTTTTTAACCAAAGTGATTTCAAAAAGCCCATCAGAAAGGCCAACCTCTCCATCAAAAATATCAGTAAAGCCACCCACAGAAATAGAATTAGAAGCCATAAAATGGATGAAATCACCCTTAATAAGCTCATGGTCAATTTCAATTTCAGCCTTGTAAGACTTCATAGATTGGATAGGAAGAAGCTTTTTAATACCCTCCACAATGTAAGCAGAGCGGCCCAAAATATTTTTCATATCCTGATCAGTAGAAAAACTGACATCAGAAAGAGCTCCAAAGGCTGCCACATAGACAAAATACTTATCATCAATCTTTCCAACATCAATCCTCTTAACCTTGCCTCTTACCGCAGTTCTAGTCGCCTTTTCAATTTCTGGAGAAATATTTATAGACCTAGAAAAATCATTGGTAGAACCTGTAGGTATATAGGAAAAGGTCGGGTCAATATCAGCTCTAAGAGCAGCAGAAACAGCCTCATCCAAAGTCCCATCTCCTCCAGATACAAGGATATTATCAAAGTCCTTTCCATACTTTTCAACAATCTCACGACAATCTCCAGACTTCTGGGTAGCATAAACAGTAGGAAAAATCCCCTTGCTAGATAGATACTCAATAATAGAAGAAAGAGAATTCTGAATAGCCCTCTGGCCAGAATTTGGATTATAAACAAATAACATTTTTTTCATAAAATCACCTTTTCTTAGGGCAAATTGCCTAAATCACCAATAATATATATTTGATTTTACTACAAAATATTGAAATTTTTAGGGGCTTCCCCTAAAAACCTCTGTTTTTATCCAAGATAATAATATTTTCTTTATTCTTTAATGAATGGTAATTATTTAGTGTTTTTCTTAGTAATTTAATCTTATAATAAATTATTTCTATTTACTATTGAATCTCCGTCTAAAGGAGGGGCGAAGGGGGCGACCGATGCCCCCTCATGCCCCTCCTTAAACCTCCCCATTTCACCCCCTCCCGGCTCCTTAAGCGGAGTGCGAAACAGGAAGATTTTTTTCAAAAATCTTCTTTATTATGGTGGATTACTTCGTATTCATCTAACCTTATTCTTACTAATTTAAAATCAAAAGTCCCCTAAAAATCACAATCTAGTCCAACTGTGCTTTTTGTTCTCACTTATAGTCTTAGTAATTACAGTATTTGTATTTAAATTTAGTTGTCAGTGTGATTTTATTGACGGTGACTTTTTATTTTAAATCTCCCCATAAATTAGTATCTTAGACTAACTCATCGCGATGTTTGCCAAAGGCAAACGAGCCTTAGGACTGCTTAGAGGTTTCCATTCTCTCTGAATATAGAATAATTCCCCCAAGGTCGGAAGATTTTGTAAATGGAGATGCCGTTAAGAAAATCTCCTGACGCACGAGTGAATATTAAATTTCTGTAACTACTTAGATGTAGAGTAAATATTAAAGAAACATTTGGACTAGATTGAGATTTTTAGGCATCGGAATGTCAAAATCAGTAAGAATAATGATAGCTAATACAAAGGGTTCTGTCTAAAAAGAGAGGCTTGCCGAAGGCAAGCTTCTGTTCATGCTCCCCGCTTTAGGGGCCGCCTGGGGGTGTAACGGAGAGGGGTTTAAGGGGAGGCCGATGAGGGACCATGCGGAAGGTCCCTTGGGCCTCCCCTTATTACGGAGATTCAGTAGTAAATAATAGATATTTAATAAAAGACAAAATTACGAAGAGTAAAACTAAATAATAATATTATCTTGGATAATAAAAAAGAGGTCCTAGGGAGCCTGGCTCCCTACTCAACCTCTTTTGGATTTTCCAAATCTTCATTTTTAAAAAAGTCTGTCCCATCATTTGCATTATCTTGGTTTGTTGCAAATACTGATACGTATTCCTTTCCATCTATCTTATAAGTGACTTCTACCCTTAGGTATTCTATAAAATATTTCTCGTATTGTATAGAGTATCTCTTTGTTTTGTAAGTGTAGGTCTTATCCTTGCTGCTTATTGTGTCTAGATTAATTTCTCTTTTATCCTCTGGGTCCCTGTAGTCTGAGGCGTGGGCTGTGATTTTTACGCTCAAGTCTTCTGGCTCTACTTTTTCGCCACTCTTGTAAAAGGTCAAGGTAAAACCGCCGCCTTGGTTTAGGTGGATGGATGGGAGGTCTCCCTCGATTCTTCCTCCTATTTTGTCATTTATTCCTTCAAGTTTTTCCTTGCTTAGGTTTCTATAATCTTCTGCCCTTAGGGTTTTTGTTATCGGATCTCTTTCGTCAAATTCGATTTTTGCTTCCATTCTAACCCCGTCGACCTCGTTGTTTCTCATGAAATTAGGTGTTTGGTGAAAGATATATAGGTTAAGACCTATTAGTCCTAGGATTAGACAGGCCAGGCCTATTAGTATTTTCTTTACCATAAGTCCCTCCTCTTATTGGACTGATAGTTTGTTTTTGTGGAAATAATTTATCATAGCAAAGTATAGACCGTTAAAGGCTAATAGTACTCCTAAAATTGCTAGGAAGGATCCTAGGTTAAAATCAAAGGTGCTTATTCCGACTTGGCCGTTATTTTGAACGACTTCTACCATTTTTATTATCTGACTATCTGCCAAGAGGCCAAAAACCTTAAGATATAGATAGGCTTGGCCGACAAAAAGGACCGCTAAGATTAGGCCATTTGCCATTTTTCCCAGTTTATTAAAAGGACTTGCCGCCCCTAGGGTGTTGGTTGCCATTATCATTTGGGCCAAGACTAGGGCAAATCCAAAGGCTATTATTAGGGTTTTGATGATTGCTATCCACATTTCCCCTTTTATTGTTCCAAGTAGCCTAAAGACTTCTCTCATGAATTCCCCAAAGTTTAGGGCTTCTCCAGGATTTACTGCTACAAAGGAAAATAGGTTGATTATGGAAATTATTACTATGATTACTCCCATAATTACAAGGTTTATTAGCCTAGCTAGGTTTATTTTCTCTGATGAATAAGGAAGGCAAGTGTAAAATGAAGCCCCATCCTTATAAAATCTTCTGTTGTCGTTATTTGCCAAAAATACTAGGGCTACAAGAGGGCCAAAGGACATGGCCACCGCTCCTATGCCGACTATGGCAAATAAGGCTTCAAATCCTGTTGCTGAATAAAGGATCATGCCAGTAATTCCCAAGATTAGAGGCATTAGCATGCAAGGTAATACTGTTTTTATATCTTCTTTAAATAAAAGTCCGATTAATTTTCTCATTATAAGACCTCCGTAAAGTAATCTTCCACGCTCATGTGGTTTTCTTCTCTGATTTCGTCTACTCCTTTATCAAGGATGATTTTACCATCAGAGATGGCTATGACTTGGTCAAGGATTCTCTCTATTTCGCTAATTAGGTGGGTTGAAATTATCAAGATTCCCTGGTAGTCGAAATTTTCTATTATAGTCTTTAGCATTATGCGTCTTGCCTTTGGGTCAATGCCTGTCATCGGCTCGTCTAAGAGGTAAATCTTTGTCCTCCTTGAAAGGGTGGCTGCAATTTGGACCTTATCCCTCATACCCTTGGAGCATTCCTTAACCCTTAATTCTTTATCGATGCCAAAGGATGCTAAAAGCTTAAAATATCTTGAAATATCAAAGTCTTTATAAAATCTCTTGTAAATCTCGCCAATCTCTCTTACTCTCATTGATGGATAAAAAGGTAGGTGGTCTGGTTGGTAAGAAACTAGGCTGTTAGTCTCTCCGCCTGGCCTTTGGCCTTCTATTGTGACTTCTCCCTTATAATTTTTCTCAAGACCTGCTAGGATTCTCATAAGGGTAGACTTACCAGTACCATTTTCTCCTACAAGTCCTACAATCTTGCCATCATCTAGCTTTAGGTTCATATTATCCAAAACCTTCCTACCCCCGTAGGATAGGCTTAAATCTTTAATCTCTATCATAATTCCTCCCAATACTTATCAAGCTCTCTTAGAGCATCTTTCTTTTTGATATTTAGGCTTTCCATGCCGCTTATAAAGTCATCTGCTATCTTGTTAAAGGCCCTATCAGATAACTTTGCTATTTTCTTCTCATCTTCTGTTACAAACCTTCCAGCTGTCCTCTGGCTTTCGCAAAGGCCTTCTCTTTCAAGCTCGGCCAGGGCCCTTTGGATGGTGTTGGGATTGACCTTATAGGAACTCGCTAGGTTTCTTACCGAGTCAATCTTTGCCCCAGGTTCCCAAGTTCCGGTTGAGATCTTAATCTTAAAATCTTCCACCAATTGGATATAAATTGGTCTACTTTCATCAAAATCCATCTACTCACCTCGATTCTGATTTTGTACTACTGTATTATTATCTTAATACAATCTTACCACCTAAATTTATGGCCGCAAGTTTTTTTATAATTTTTTTACTAATTATGTGAGGTATAATAATTAACAAAGAATTTTATTAGGGAGAATATCATGAAATTAATTATAGAAAATCTGTCCAAGGCCTTTGGCAAAAAGGAAGTCCTAGCAGATGCGTCTTTCACCTTTGAAAAGGGTATTATCTACGCACTTTTGGGAAGAAATGGATCAGGTAAGACTACTCTTTTTAGGCTAATTACAGATGGTCTTGATAAGGATACTGGAGAGGTCTTTTTAGAAGAAAATGGAATTAAGCGAAAGTTAGAATTTAAGGATATATTTTTCATGGTTGCTGAACCAGAGCTTCCTAAATTTCTGACTGGCTATGAATTTATCAAATTTTTTATAGAAGCCAATAAGGAAAATATCAAATCAAGCAAAACAATTGAGGAGTACTTTGGCCTAGTTGATTTTGACATGGAAGATTCCCATAGGCTGATCCAAGGCTATTCTACCGGCATGAAAAATAAGATTCAGATGCTCATGTTTTTGATCCTAAGACCGAGGGTAATCCTCATGGATGAGCCTCTTACAAGCCTTGATGTGGTAGTCCAGCTTGAGATGAAAAAAATTATAAGAGAAATCCACGCTGACCATATAATTATTTTCTCAACCCACATCCTCCAGCTCGCCAAGGATATATGTGATGAGATCGTCCTCTTATCTGACAAAAAACTCCAAAAGGTTGAGGAAAATCTCATAAATAATCCTGATTTTGAAGATAAGATTATAGACCTCCTTTCTGGAGAAAAGGAATCTCTTAAGATTGATGAAGAATTGAGGAAGATAGATGAATAAAAACTTGTCAATGTTCATTATAAGACAAAAAATCGAATTATCAGAAGCCTTTAATGGTATAATTTGGGCCTTTAGGCATATCCCCTTTATAGGGAAATATTTTGGAGATAAGTATAAGTTTGAAAGTCCTAAGCAAGTAATTCACAGCCTTTATCCAATTTTCACCTTGATAAAAGGCCTTATCAAATCCCTATTATCCTTCGGGATTGTAGCTATCTTTGTAGGAGTTATCTTGGGCTGGGCCTATGGAATTTTCAAGCCAGACTATGAGAGGGCCCTATACTGGGATAAGGCCTATTCAATGCTCATTCCCCTTTATCTTTATTGGCTTATGGCCCTACTTAAAGATTTGGTAGGAGCTGACCTAACTGATCTTAAAAAATATTACCAAAACTTCCGCTTTAGCCCAGAAGAAATAATAAAGTCAAAGCTTTATTTTGAACCGCTTGTCAGGTTTTTTACAAGGTCCATAGTCCTAATGGTTGCCCTCTATCTGATGGCAAAAGTCAATCCTCTCCTAAGTCTAGGATTTTCTCTGGCTATATATTTTACAGAAATTGCAGCATCCGCCTTTTGGCTAGAAATTGACCTACGATTTGGTAAGTCCATCTTTACAAATGGCCTTCTCCAATTGATAGTCATGGTCCTGGTCTTTTTCCTAATGACCTACCTTATGCTATTTAAAGGCCTTTCAGATAAGATCTTCTTGGGCCTTGTATTTATAAGCTCTGGCCTTGGATTTTTAATGGCTATAAATTATTTTAGAAAATTTAATAAGTACGGATTTATCATAGAAAAATCTCTCAGAGAGTATGACGATATAATGGAAGAAATCGACGCAAGCCCGGCAGCAAGTGTCAAGCTTAAGGATAAGGATATTGATAATAAAAAGGTAAAAGGCGAGGGCTTTGCCTACCTCAATAATATATTTTTTAGGAGGCACAGGAGGATTTTGCTTAAGCCTGTCCTTATAAAGTCAGGAATCCTTGCCGCCCTTCTTACAATTTTAATAAGCTTTTTACCATTTTTTGAGAAAAATATAAAGGGCGACCTTGTTGAAATGCTGGTAATCTTGGTCCCTCTTGCTACTTACATGCTTTGCAAGCAGGATAATATCCTAACAGCATTTTTCATAAATTGTGACCAAGGCCTTATCCCTTATGGTTTTTATAGGCAGCCTACAAATCTTCTTACTATGTACAGGGCAAGGCTCATCTCCCTTTTAAAAATAAATGCCATCCCTGCCATAGTTTATGTGCTTGGCCTTGTTGGCGTATTTTTAAGGCTTAACAGGACTGATTATATCTTTGCCCTAGAAGCTATTGCCTATGTACTTTTGGCGGGAGTATTTTCTACAAGCCTACCCCTTGCCCAATATTACCTCTTCCAGCCCTTTAACGCTGAAGGAGCCAAGGTTGGCAAGATATCAGGCGCAATAGATATGGTAGTTTATATCTTTTGCTTCAATGCCATAAGATTTACTAGCGGAATAAAGACCCCAATCCTAGTTATCGGCTCATCTGCCTTTATTCTATTATTTACAATCATAACTAGCCTTTTGATTTTAAAAATAGGACCTAAGACCTTTAGGCTAAAAAATTAAGACTAAAAAACAGGGACTACTGACCTGAACCCCAAAATCCAGAATACGGATGGAGGGGTTTTTATGTCAGAATCCCTGTTTTTATTTTCTATAATTTTGCCATATCCCTTGTGATGAATTTCTTTAGCAATAGTATTATTACTACTGTTATTATAAATTCAACACCTAGGAAGGTTCCGTTGTAGGCTATTGAATAAGCCCAAACATTTTGTCCTTCTGGAGCATAGGATCCAAAATAAATGACCCCTGTTAGGACGTGGCAGACAAATCTTGCAAATACGCCTAAGAATGTTCCAAAAAGAACTGGTTTAAGTTCGTGTCTTTGGTTAAATGATTCTGAGAAAAATCCTACAAGTCCCAAAGCACCGAAGGCTAATGGATAGTCAAGAAAGGCTTGAATTGGGTGATAGATTGAACCACCTAAAAGCATATCTAAAACTCCATACACAGCACCTACAAGGATACCTGGGCCTGCTCCATATCTAATCGCAAATATAATAAGGGGAATCATTTGACCTGCTGTTACTGAACCACCTTGTGGCATAGAAAATAGCTTAATTCTACCTAAAATAAATGATAAGGCAATCATAATTCCTGCTTCTGTCAACATCTTTACTGACCAATTTTTCTTCATAAAAAAATACCTCCTTTACACAATACTTGCTAGAGGTATAAAGCACTTACCTCCGCCAGCATTACCTGGATCAGGTTAAGGGTATGATCTCAGCCGAGTAAAACTCAGCACCCCTAGTGATATAAATATTATACAGTTTTATATTAGTATGCAAAGATACTAATGAAAAAATAAGTGTTCAATCAAAATCTTAATCCCTAAGCCAATTAGGATGATCCCGCCTGTAAGCTCTGCCATTTGCTTAGATTTTAGACCGAGTTTTGATCCAATCTTAAAACCAATCACAGATAAGATTGCGGTAATTATTCCAATAGTTGAGGCTGACCTTACTATATCAATATTTAAAAAGGCAAGGCCCACACCCACTGCCAGGGCATCGATCGATGTAGCTATCCCCATCTTGGCTAGGGATAAAAAGTCAAAGCCATAATTTAATTCACAATATTCTTCTCTTGATTCCTTAATCATTTGTATGCCCAAGATTAAAAGCAAGAAAAAGGCAATCCAGTGGTCTATAGCCCTGATTTCTTCGGCAAAATTCCTCCCCAAAGTAAGGCCAATGACAGGCATAAGGGCTTGGAAAAATCCAAAGCATAGGCCAACAGATAAGCTATTTTTAATTGAGTGAGTCTTTTCCGAAAGCCACTTGCAAATACTAGCTGCAAAGGCGTCCATAGCAAGGCCAACAGATAAAATAAGTAATGATGCAGTATCCAAAATTTCCTCCTAGCTAATTACACAACGCTTTTTTACTTAACCAGAAGGAAAGAAAAATGCAAATCAAATCCTAGATTTCCTTAAGTTTATCAGCCCTTATATAGAAATTTTGCCCAGCAAGGCTCACATAGACAAAACCATCTTCCTCTTCCAAGATTACCCTTACCACGCTATCTTTGGGGATTTTGTCAAAGGCAGTCTTTTCATCCTTAGCAGAATAAATTTCAGCTTCTTGCCTTACCATATAATCAAGGCCTACAGATATTTCTTTTTTGACCTTAAGGCCAGTACTTGGCCTTTCCTCAATATCTATACCCTTATAAGGAATCTCATTCTTCCCGCATCCTGCAAGGATTATCATTAGGGCAATTACCACTAATTTATTGATAATAGACCACCCCAATCTCAGCAAGACCCAAATCTTTCAAATCTCTAATAAGCTTATCCAGGTCAGATTTTCTTGTTTTATTATCCACAAGGATCACTTTCACATCTTCAAAGCCAGCTGCAAGAAAGCTTTCCTTTTCGTCCTTTTCATCGATTATCACATAGTCATATTCTTTTTTATAATTTCCTATATCCCCAGCAAATTCATCCGTATCCATGATTTGATAAGGATTTTCTCCTAAATTCTTATAAGCAAAATTTTCCTCATTGGCCTTTTCTTTGTTAGATATAAATAAAAGCTTCTTGTTTTTGGCAAGGTCTTTAGCAAGATTTTCTGCAAAATCATTAGAATCCTTAACAAGACTAGCAAGGCCAATGACTCCCTCTTTGTATTTATAAGCAAGCTTTGCCTTGATTTTTATAAACTCATCACTCTTGCCAAGGACAGGATAAGAAAGCTCATCCAAATCATCAAAACTTGCTATCCTATCAGACATAAGGGTCTTAATAATTATGATAATAAGCCCCAAAAACAAGCCAGCAAGACCAGCTGCCACAGAGAAAATATAGGTCTTTGTCTTTGATGCCTTATTTACCAAAACTCCATGTAAGTAAGCAAAATTATCTGCATTTAAGTAGGCCTTAGCCATTATCTTAAAATTTTCACAAATCGACTTAAGGCTATCAGCAGCCCTTTTTTTATCATCGTCCTTATAAGTAAAGGAAATAAGACCAGCCTGAGGATTTACCTCATAATCAGCCCTTGCCATCACATCCTTATAAGTTAAGTCAGAGCCTCCCACCTCAAGGGCATCAGCCACTTTTTGATAGAGGTCAGGTGATTTTAAAATTTCCATATAGATATTGGCAAGTTTCTCATTTAAGACAAGCTTGTTATAAGAAACTTCTTCCCCCTCCTCAGCTGCAGAAATTAAAACAGCAGAAGCCTCATAAGTTCCTCCATTTTTATGAAGACCAAGGCCCAAAACAAGGCCAAAAAATAATATAGCTGGGATAATAAGCAGAAGCAAATTCCTCTTAATTCCCTCAATTAGTTGATATGTTGTAACTTTTCTCATGTTATACCTTTCATTTTTCTATCGTAATGAATTAATAGCCATATGATTAGTAAAAAAGAAGTCATATGGCGGTGCATCTACCGCTATATAAACAGCATATGGCAAGACAAATACAAGAACTGCCAAGATTAGCATAAAAACTGCCAGGCTATCTTTTTCCTTTACTTCCTTTATCAGAAGCGGGATCAAAAATATCTGCATGACTGTAAAAAACGAGCTAAACCTAAAGGCTATGGCTGTTGATGACCTAAAGACAAGGACCACCACAAGGCCGTAAAATACCGCCTTTACCGCCGCACTATCAATCGTATTTTTCTTAAAAGTCCCCTTATCAAAATACATTATAGTCATGACAAAGAGGGCCAGGGCGAAAATTATCCTTGGGTCATAAAGCTTCATGGCATAGGCAAATTGCCCCTCAAAGGTGTAATTTATAATCTTTGTCGCCATTCTAGAAAGACCCACAGCCCCCAAAACTTTGGCCATTATTCCAAATAAAAGCTTAGAAAATACCGACACCACAAGGCTTAGGCCTACAATAATTGATTTGGTCAGATTTGATAAGTCAAACTTAAGATATATTAAAAATGGCAACAAAATCACGGCTGACTTATGAAAGCTATAGGCCCAGAAAAAGGCCAAGATACTTAAGATATTTTTCTCTTCTGTCATTAGATAAATGGATAGGACTCCTAATCCTATTGCTGTAGCTGTCCTTGATGTTTGCATATCAAATTGCAAAAAAGTCTGCATAAAAATTATAGCAGATAAAAAGGGCATCCTAGATTTTTTGGCCACCACATAGCTTATTGGTCCAATTGATAAAAGATTCATAAAAGCTATGACCCATTGGCGAGATAGGCCCAAAAGATTGACTATAAAGGCTGTCATCCTAAAGGAAAACTCGACTGGATAGTGGGAATCAAAAAGCTTGGTCGTATCTGTTCCAATATCTTTA
Source organism: uncultured Anaerococcus sp. (assembly GCF_963512375.1). Classification (NCBI taxonomy): domain Bacteria; kingdom Bacillati; phylum Bacillota; class Tissierellia; order Tissierellales; family Peptoniphilaceae; genus Anaerococcus; species uncultured Anaerococcus sp. The sequence continues at coordinate 5,742 of NZ_CAUPMI010000017.1, read as the reverse complement.
GCAAACCATAAGTAATTGTAATAATCAGCATCTCCTGATCCTCTTATGGCCGAAAAAATTAGCATAAGGCCAAACATAGCAGCAATTGCCAGATTTTTCTGATAATTTTTATTAAATTTTATAAGGCTAAAGCAAATGAACATCAAAAGCTCTAAGCAAAATAATAATGTAAATCCCAAAATAATCCTCTCTTAGGTCTCATTATACCCCATTGGCAAGAATAATTTAAAAGAAGATAACTTAAAATTTTACATAGATTTTACATAAACTTTTTATGGAATAAACAATATTTATGTATTATAAAGATGGAAAACAGATAGAAATTGACTAACTCTTCCTTAATACAAACTGTTTTCTAAAACAAAAACTTACCCTCAGTTTTTGTCAGGCTAACATTTTTGATTAACTCAAAAAGCAAAAGTCCACCATGGTCGGTGGATTTTTTGTTTGCAAGAAAAAAGACAGGTTATAAATAACCCGCCTTTAAAAATTTATCTAATTGATACCCTGCCAAAGCCTGTGCTAGCCTTGATTTCAAGGTCTGCTTCATCATTTGTTGTTGATATTTCATAGCCTGTGCTTGTTTTGATCTTGTTTTCAAATTTTTCTGTCACATTTGTAGCTGGACTTTCTACAAAGGCCCTGATCTCACCAGGATAATCTGTTGTATCAACTACCACAGCACCATTTCTTGTGTCTAAATCAATCTCTTTGGTGTTTTTGATATTATAAACTCTGATTGAGCCTTGGTTTGAATCTGCGCTAAATTTATCGCTTTCAAGCCCATCTACTCTAACATTGCCATTTACAGTATCAACTTCAACCAATTCTCCCCTAAGATTTGCCAAGTAAATTGGACCATTTACATTATCTATAGAAAGTTTACCCAGGGTGTTTTTGATATCAAGCTTACCATTTACATTATCTATGTCTATTGCACCCTTGATATTTATAAGGTTAATTCTAGCATTTACTGTATCGATATTTAAATTATCAAAGTCAACATCTGCCACTTCTACCCTGCCATTTACAGAATTTATGTCAAGATTTTCATAAAGGGCCTTACCTAGGGCTAGCTTTAAGCTAACTGATGCTTGAACATTTTTATAAGCTTCATTTTGACTTATTGAAAGATTTCCATCTTTTATTTCTACATTTAAGTAGTCATCAAGATTGGATTTTTTTGAATATACATCAGAACTTAAGATTATTCCGGCTTCTTCTGCCTTTTCAATTATGATATCGCCATTTACTAGGTCTATGTCGATATTATCTATTTCATCATCAATCCTAATATCCTTATGGGTATTAAATTCTCCTTTGATATTAAAATTATTTAAATCTATCATATTATCAAGGTCGATATTTGCTAAGGTTTCTGTTGCTTTTTTAATTACGTTGTCAACTGCTGATGCAATTTTTCCACCCAAGTCCTTGTCAGATTTTTTCTTATCGCCTATGGCTGCAAGGAGGTCACTGGCTTCTTCGACTGTGATTTTGCCATCCTTGAGCATATTTAAAATCATTTGTTTTTCTTCAGTCATTATTAATCTCCTCTAAAAGTTCCTTGGCTTTTTCTGGACTAATCTCGCCATTATCTAGCATATTTAGGATATCTAGCCTATGGCTCTTCTTATCAATTTTGCCGCCAAGTTTTGCTACTATCTTATCAATCCTATTTCTAACTGTTGGATAGGAAATACCTATTTCTTCTCCAACATCCTTGATTGAACCTCTTTTTTGTAAAAATAATTCTATAAATTCTTTATCTTCTTTGTCTAGTTTTGAGAAGTTATCTATCTCAAACTCACCACTTACTTCTGTATAACATGAATTGCATCTGTAGGAAGTAATCACCATCTGATCACCACAATTTGGACATTTATTAATCATAGCCCCTCCTTTTGTTTAAATTATACTAGGTCTTTTAAGATTTGTAAAGTGAAAATTAATTATTTTAAGTTTTTGTTTTAAAATATTTGATAAATCAATTATATATTTTGTGATATGTAAATCTTCAAAAATAAAAAGATTCGGTTTAAGCCGAATCTCTAAATATATTCCTTATCCCAATAGGATTTGATTGTTCTTGATAGCCAGATTATGGTATTTATCATATAAGCTCCTAGGATTCCTGCTTGGATGAAGCTTATGGCTAGGTAAAAACCTAGATTTTGTCCTACTGCCTTCAAAAGCTCTGCAAGAGCAAAGGCTATGAAAAAGGCCGCCAACCATTTGATGGATGTGGTAAGATTGCCCTTAAAATCTGTGTAGGCTAGGGCCTTGTGGCCGTATTTTTTCTTAAAATTATCCCTACGAATTTTGATTTCTTCTCTTTTTTCAGGGCTTGCCTCTGCCAGAAGGGCCGCATAGTAGTGGGCCATATCTTCTGTCTTATTCGTGTATTTTCTAAGCTTTTCCGCCTCAGATAGGCTTGGCTTTCTGATTAAGATTTCCTTTGTGATGGCTGCCTTTGACTTGTAAGATATCCTTTTTTCTCTTAAATCTCTTAGGCCTTCTATATCTTTTTGCCTATCTATCAATTCCAGGGTCTTTTCTTCATATTTTCTAATAGTTTTGCTTGCCAGGTAAAAACTTATGACAACCATAGCTATTATACACATTTGAGCCATTATCATCCCTATATCATCGGTCTTGTTTAGGTCTAAAAACATTGTGCTTATTAAACTTGGAATTAATATAAAAATTGCCAAGGCTCCTGTTAATTTTATTATAGATCTCATAGACTCATTGCCTTTCTATAGATTTCAACCAATCTTTTTCCTGTATTTGCAATCGACTTTTCCTGGGCGATTTTGTAGGCTTTCTCACTTAAATCTGGAAGGTCTCCTTCAAGGATGCTCCTGATTTTACTTTCAAAGTCATCTAGGCTCTTTCCTTTATAGATATTTTCCCCGTCCACAAAACCATCCTTAAATATTTCTATATCCCTTATTAGGATTTGGGCTTTTGTGGCTAGGGCTTCTAGAAGAACTATGCCCTCGGTTTCCTCGTGGGTTAAAAAAGCGTAGAGGTCTGAACCTGAATAAGCCATCCTCAATTCATCGCTTGTCACATAGCCTGGCATGTGGAAATTATCTGGTGCTTGGTCAATGTCTTTTTTTATTTCCGGGCTCATTAGACTCTTATCAAGCTTGCCAAACCAGACAAATTCGTATTCACCCATCCTTTCCGCAAGCCTTATAAAATCATCTATTCCCTTTCTTTTTATGGGAAGGCCCACAGAAATTATTGATTTTTTACTTGGGTCTAGGCTATATTTTGTATAAAAACTCGCCCTATCATCACTTTTTTCTATCCAAAAATCTAGGTCTATACCATTTGACACAACTTCAATCGGCCTATCAAGGTCATAAGTTTCTAGAATATTTTTAGAATACTGGGTTGGGGTTAGGACTATGTGACCTTGCCTATAAGCATGAACTAGCCATTTTTTAAAAAGTGGGGCAAGTTCATTTGAAAAAACAAAGGAATTTTTAAAATCTTCCATGGTAGAATGGCCGTGATAGACTACCTTCTTACCAGCCTTTCTAGCCCTATGAGCAAAAGAAACTGCTCCTGGCAAGCTGGTATTTATGTGGACTAGGTCAAAATCTTCTTTTTCATCCAGACTATAGGGAAAGCCAACCAGGTCTAGGGCCTTTTTTTGGTGGTCAATAGCCTTGCCCACGCCAGATTCTTTGACTGTTTCATAATCTTTTGAATATATTAATACCTTCATGGACGTATTCCTTTATTGCTTTTTGGTAAACATTTTCGCACTTCTTGCCGAAACTTTCAACCGAAAAATTCTCCCTGGCATATTCCTTGGCGTTTATCTCAAGGAGTTCCTTATATTCAGAGTCTGAAAATACCCTATTTACAAATTTTTCGTATTCTTCAAAATTATTGTATTTAAAGCCATTAAAACCATTTACAATAACCCCATCAAGGACCGAATCATTCCTGCAAAGGGCAATGGTCCCATTGGAAAGGGCCTCGTAATAGGTTAGGCCTTGGGTTTCTGAAACTGAACCGGAAGAGAAGATATCAGCCGCTTGATAATAGCGGTTTACAGAATTTGAATCAACCATACCGGTGAAAATCACCTTCTTAGATAAACTAGCTGCATATTTTTTAAGCTTATCAAGGTATGGTCCTCCCCCGACTATGTAGAGATTTATAGTAGGATCTTTTAGCCTATCAAAATAAGCCATGACCTCTTCTATATTTTTCTCCTCACCAAGCCTACCCAAATAGATAATAATTTTCTCATCATCAGCCATACCAAGAGATTTTCTCAAGATTTTTTTATCATAAAACTCAGGCATAGCAATACCCGTAGGGATTACATCAAGCTTATTTTTCTCAATCCCATACTTAAGAAGAAGCTCTTCAGTCTTGGCAGTAGGAGTAATAATCCTGGTGCAGAGCTTAGAAAAAGTCTTAGAAGCAATTGCCACCATCTTCTTGCCTGCCCTTTCAGATGGGGAAAAATAATGGGTGTAGTCCTCATAAACCGTATGGTAGGTGTGGACAAGGGGAATCTCTAAATCTCGCTGGATGCTCTTAGCCATCAAAAAGGTAGAAAACTCGCACTGGGAATGGATAATATCAGGCTCCCACTCCTTAATCTCCTTAAGATGGGAAGAAGCCAAAAGATTAGAAACCCTAGCCTGGGGATAGATCTTCTTGGCAGAAAGACTACCTACATAATAAACATTGCCATCCTTATAAGATTTTGTAGTATTAGATAAGGTAAGGACCCTTACATCATGGCCCTTATCCTCTAAATATTTTTTCAAATTCAAAACAGAACGTACCACCCCGTTAACAACAGGCCAGTACCAATCACTGGTAATTAAAATTTTCATAAAAACCTCACTAGTATAACAATACCATTATTTGGGGGGCTTATCCAAGATAAGATTATTTTAGGGGGCTTTCCCCTAAAACCCCTACTTTATTATCCAAGATAGTTGATTTATTATTCAAGATAATATTATTACTTACTTTAATTCTTCGTACTTTTATCTCATAATAAATAATAATTATAAACATATCTCTTCGTACAAAGGGGGAGGCCCAGGGACCCTTTCGCATGGGTCCCCATCGGCCTCCCCCTTACACCCCCACTCCGTTACCCCCCGCAAGCGACTCTTGCAGAGGGCAAATTGAAGATTGCCTCTGGCAATCTTCTATGTTAGACATGACTGCTATTCATCCTGGTACAAAATCTATTATTTCAAATCTCGTCAGCTAAAAATTTAGATTCACTCCACTTCGTTTCGTTCAACAAAATTTTCTTAACGCTTCCTCGATTTAAAATAATTGACGATTTTAATTCTGTAAGTCTTAAAACTCTTTTTCCTAGACCCACTAATAGCAATGTTTTCCAAAGGCAAACGAGCCTTAGAACCAATTAGTTGTTACATTTCTCTCAGAATAAAGACCTATTTCCCCAAAGTCTGGAGATTTTGTAAATGGAGATGCCGTTAAGAAAATCTCCTGACGCACGAGTACAAATAATAGTTTTGTAGCTACTGAGATGTAGAGTACATAAAAAAGAAATATTTGGGCTAGATTGAGATTTTTAGGCATCGGAATGTCAAAATCAGCTAGGATTAGGCTAGCTTTTACAAAGGGTTCCGTCTACCAAGAGAGGCTTGCCGAAGGCAAGCTTCTGTTCATGCTCCCCGCTTTAGGGGCCGCCTGGGGGTGTAACGGGGAGGGGGTGCAAGG
>NZ_CAUPMI010000016.1:0-53294 GCF_963512375.1 uncultured Anaerococcus sp. | reverse complement strand
CGCCGCCAGCGTTAATCCTGAGCCAGGATCAAACTCTCATAAAAAATTTGTATGAGTTAACCTCGTCCTTCGTCCTCGGCCACTCCGTGGAGGGTCCTCTAGGAGCCGGACAGGCTAGTCCTTCGATCAAGACTCTATTCATTTACACTTGACTTAATCAAATGCGTGATTTATATTCTTGTATATCAAGAATCATTTACTGTAAAGAAATTTAACTAGGTTATAGTTGTTATTCTTTAAAGTTTTTGTTTTGCTATTTTAAATAGCTACAAAAACCATTGATATTTAATTTGTATGAAATGCCTTAGCATTTCTGGTTCATGTCTCAGCATTTGTCGTGCTGACTATTTTATAATACCACAGGTTTTTTATCTTGTCAAGACTTTTTTTCATTTTTTTATGATTTTTTCATCTTGCCGATTAGTTCCTGCCGTATCGACATTTATAACTATAACACCTACTCTTAGCTTTGTCAAATTTTTTTTGTATTTTTTTATATTTTCTTTGCAAATTGACTTTATAGCTTGCTTATGGTAATATATTTTTAAGTAAATTAACAAGTTTATATTGCTTATATAAAGAAGAGTAGCTTACTTGGATGATTAAAGAGAGCTTAGTTGTGGTGAAATAAGTAGATTCCTTTTAAGTGAAGATGGTCTTTTTTGTTAGTTGGTGAATTTTTAGCTAGCTAGGGGTATGCCCCTTACAGCAGATGGTATTGTTTGATACCTACTAAGTCTATTATCGCAAGATAATAGTAAAATAAGGTGGTAACACGAGTCTTCGTCCTTTGGTCGAAGGCTCTTTTTTTATTATAGGAGGAATTATGCCAGTTATTTTATCAGAAGATTTTATTAAAGAAGAAGTTTTAAAAGAAGAAAATATTTTTGCTATCAATCCAATGAGGGCTAGCAGTCAGGATATTAGACCTCTAAAGATAGCTATTGTCAATCTTATGCCTAATAAGGAAGAGACTGAGATTGATTTGCTTAAGCTTATTTCAGCCCACGCCCTTCAAATTGAGGTTGATTTTATAAGGACTACTACATATGAAAATAAACACGCAGACCTTAATAGGCTCAATAAGCTTTACAAGTCTTATGATGATATTAAGAATACCAAGTATGATGGCATGATTATTACTGGTGCCCCTATTGAAAATATTGACTATAAAGATGTTAAATATTGGGATGAGCTTACTAAAATTTTTGATTATGCCAGAGAAAATGTCTATTCTACCATTTTTATCTGCTGGGCTTCTCTTGCTGCCCTTAATTACTTTTATGATGTTGATAGCTTTTCTTTTAATGAAAAACTTTGTGGAGTTTATCCTTTTATTAAAAACAGCAATTCAAGGCTTCTTGATGGCTTTGATGATTTATTTAATGTTCCCCATTCTAGATATAAGGGAGTTGATCCTAAAGATTTGGAGGCCATTGAAGATTTAGAAATCCTTGCCTCTTCTGATGAGGTTGGCCTATCTCTTGCAGCAAGTAAGGATAATAGATTTATTTTCTCGCTTGGTCATCTTGAATATAACAAAGCTACTCTTAATAATGAATACCTAAGGGATCTGGAAAGAGGTCTTAATCCTAATAGGCCGGTCAATTATTATTTTGAAGGTACTGATAGAATTAATATGAGTTGGAAATCTGCTGCATCCTTATTTTTCTCTAATTGGATTAACTATGCGGTTTATCAAAATACCCCTTACAAGCTTGAGAGCATTGAAGAAAAATCTGTATCAAAGTTTGGTGGTTCTTCCCTATCTGATGCCGGTCAATTTGAAAGGGTTAAGGATATTATCAATAGGAAGGATGATAGAAATGTCATAGTGGTATCTGCTCCAGGCAAAAGAGACCCTTATGATATTAAGGTTACTGATCTTTTAATAAAAATTTCTGATTCTAACGAACAAATTAGGGCTCTTGAGGAAAAAATCAAAGAACTTAATAAGGAAATTTATGAAAAAAGAGAAGCCAAGTACAAAACTAATGACAAGATTAAGGACCGTTTCTATGAAATTATTGATGATTTAAATTTGGACGATTCCCTTAAAAAAGAAATCGACCAAAGTCTTGCCGAGGTCGCCTTTTCCTTAAATCGTGACTTCAACCTATCTAGGGGTGAATACTTAAATGCCAAAATCCTCGCAAAATTTCTAGGCTATGACTTTTTCGACGCTAAGGATTTAATTTTCTTTGATGGTGAGGATGTCGATATTGAAAGAACCTTTAAGACTATAAGGGCCGCTATCAAAGATGGGATGAAGGTCGTTGTTCCTGGATTTTATGGAAGTAAGGATGGACAGATTAAAACTTTCAAGAGGGGTGGATCAGACTATACTGGTTCAATTCTTGCAGCTGCCCTTGATTCTTCTGTTTATGAAAACTGGACAGATGTATCTGGCATAATGACAGCTGACCCTAATAAGGATAAGAATGCCCAAAAAATCGAAAAGCTAGACTACAAGGGCTTACAAAAGATTATTCAATCTGGAGCAGGAGTCTACCAAGAAGATGCAATAAGGCCTGTTATGAATAAAAATATTACTATTAAAATCCTAAATACCAATAATCCTGACGATTCTGGCACTACTATCAAAGATTAAAAATAAGCTGGAGCTTGCAAATTTTCTTAAGCTCCAGCTTTACTTTTATAATTTATAGTGGTTTTTTAAAATAGATAGATTTTCTTTTATCTCGTCTGTTAGGTCATCGTAGGTTAAAAGCTCTTCGATGTCTTCCTTGGCCTTGGATAAATTTCCCAAGACGAGGTTGATTTGGATTTTGTTATAGGTCATCCTTGGATCTTGTGGATATTTTTCAAGTCCTTGCTTTATGATTTTTATCGCCTCAAGCTCTTCCTTATTTAAATATAGGCTTATGGCATAGTCATTGTAAAGTTCTCTAAAATCTGCATTTAAGTCTAGGGAATTTTGAAAGGCCATAATTGAATTTTCATATAAGCCCATATTTTGGTAGGCCACACCTAGGTAATAGTAGGCATCGGCTCTTTTTACCTTAGTTAAAAGTTTAGATAAGACATCAACAGCCTTACTATAATCTGACTTGCCTATAAAATAGAGACTTTCCTCTATTTCTGCATTGTCATCTACTGCTTCTATCTTATTTCTTATTTCTTCCTTAGCTAATTCATCTTCAGTTTTTCTAAGGGCATTTTTATAATATGACCTTGCCTTGATATATTCACCAAGATTTGCGTAGATATTACCTAGCTCATAAAAGCCAATAGCAAAGTTTTCGTCCCTGCCAATCGCCTCTTGCAAAATCCTTAGAGCCTCTCTTACAAAATCATCCTTATACTCACTTTCCTCTTCGTATGCCTTTGGCCACAAGAGTTTGGCATAAAGATAGGCTGCAAAATTATTTTCTCTTTCTAACAGATAAAATCCTCTTGCAAGAAGGAGGGCCTTGTTAGGATTTGCTTCCTTTATAATCTTATCAGTGGCATAGGCTCCTAAGTCTTTAATATAATTATTTAAGGCCTTTACATAGGCATCTTTATAGACAAAATCAAAGTCAATTGCTAGATTTATAATCATTGCTTCAAAGACTAGGTCTAAATTTATATTATTAGCAAAGTCACCGCTTTTGATACCCTCTTTCATATCTTCTATATAAATTGGGAGGGATAAGCCAGATAAATCCTCATGCTTAGCGACTTCTTTTAGTTCTATATAGGCTAAATTGTCGTGAAATTTATAAAAATATGCATCTAACTTAGTCATCAAAACCTCTCATGAATTTCCTTTGTCTGTATGGATGTTCGTTTAAATATTTAAACAAATGACCCCTAAATAACATAAAGAAGCTGTGAACTAGGGAAATAATTAGACAGGCAAAAATTTTGTTTGTGCTCATAGCTTGACCAAGGCCTAAATATATTGACAATATAAATTCCAATCCTATGAATAGCAAGCTAAAGAGGCCGTAGTTTAGGATGTTATTTTTGACAAAAACAATAGATTCACGAATTGCATCTATTCCATACCTATTATTTAGATAAATCTCCTCATAAAGGGCTGATGTTAGGATTTGAATTATAATCCTGACTATAATATTAACCCTCACAGGGAAATTCACTAACAAAAGGCTTGCTACAATATCTAAGATATACATCCAAAACATGGTTTCTATAAGGGGCATAAAGTAATTACCCATGGAGTTTTCCAGAGACTTTTTACCTGTATTGCCGTATTTTACAACAGATATCAGGCTTTGTAGGATGAAGGATGTGATGATAACCCCTATGAAATAGTGGATTATCCCGCCGATTGTACTTCCCACTGGTCCAAAGCCAAACTCATTATTGTCAAAAATTGTTGATATCATAACAAAGATTAAGACAAAATATGATTTGTTAAGCTTTTTGATGGTCTCCCTAAAGGCGATTTTTGTGGTGTGGAAGAAGTCTTTTATTCTTTCCATCTTACATCTTCTCCACAGTCTTGATTCCTAAGATTGCTAGACCTGATTTAATTACTATTGATGTAGCGTAGGTTAGGGCTAGTCTTTCTTCTTTTAATTTTTCATCATCGACCATTATCTTAGATGAATTGTAGAATTTGTTGAAGCTACTTGCAATATCTGTTAGGTGTCTGGTGATTAGTGATGGTTCGTATTTTTCCTTAGCTTTTATTACCACATCTTCAAATCCTGCAAGTTTTTTAGCAAGGCTAAATTCATCATCGCTGGTGATTTTTTCTATATCAAGCTTTCCTACTTCCTTTAGGCCTGCCTTTCTAAGGACAGATTTGGCCCTGGCATAGGTGTATTGAACATAAGGTCCTGTTTCGCCATCAAAGTTTAAGACCTCATCCCAATCAAAGACATAGTCCTTTATCCTGTTATTATATAGCTCTTGGAATTTAACAGCTCCGATGCCAACTACTCTTGCAGTTTCTTCTACATCATCCACTGTATCTTCCCTATCCTTTATAATTTCTTTGGTCTTATCTATCGCCTTATTTAAAACATCTTCTAAGAATACAACCTGGCCCTTTCTGGTTGAAAGAGTCTGATCTTTTAGGCTTACCATGCCAAATGGGATGTGCTTGCAGTCTTTGGCAAAATCATAGTCCATTAGTTCTAAAATCTTGAATAGTTGTTGGAAGTGTAGGTTTTGTTGGGTGGCTACTATATATAAGTTTTCATCAAAGTTATACTCTTTTTTCCTATTTATAGCTGTGGCTATATCGCGAGTAACATAGGCAGATGAGCCATTTGACTTGATTATTATTGATGGTGGGAGGTCAAATTGAGATAGGTCTATAATTTGTGCCCCATCTGATTCAACAAGGAGATTTTTCTCCTTTAATTCCTCGATTACCTCTGGGATAAATTCTGAATGGTAGGATTCTCCATTGTAATTATCAAAGTCAATGTCTAGAAGCTTATATACCCTGTCAAATTCTTTGAAGGAAATTTCCTTAAACCATGACCAAAGTCTGGTTGCTTCTTCTTCGCCTTCTTCTAGTTTTTTAAATTCCTTACGGGCTACATCCATCATTTCTTCATTTTCGCTTGCTTCTGTATTGTAGCGAACATAAAGATTTAAAAGCTCTTGGATTGGGTGGGCATTTAATTTATCATCATCGCCCCAAAGCTTGTAGGCAGCGATCATTGTTCCAAATTGGGTACCATAGTCGCCAATATAGTTTGTAGCAATTGTATTATAGCCTAAAAATTCGTGGATATTTCTAAGGGCATCGCCTATTACAGTTGATCTTATGTGGCCAATGTGGAAGGGTTTAGCTATATTTACTGAAGAAAAATCTATAACTACAGTCTTGCCTTTGCCCATGTCAGATTTACCGAAATCTTCCTTTTTATCTAGGATTGTATTTACGACTTCGTTTTGGAATTTTTCCCTATTTAAGAAGAAGTTTATATAGGGACCTATGTTTTTTATTTCAGCAAAATCTTCTATTTCTAGCTTTTCTACTAGTTCTCCCGCTATTTGGGCTGGGTTCTTCCTTAAGGTCTTTGCTAGTTGGAAGCATGGAAAGGAATAATCTCCCATGTTTTCTTGGGGTGGAATTTCGATAAGGTTTTTGATCTCTTCAGAACTTAAACCAATATCTTCTCCCTCTAACTTTTTTGCTATTATTTCTTTAAAATCTTTCATTTATCCTCCTAGGAAAACTTGACTATGGTTACTCCATAACCGCCTTCTTTGTCATCTCCGAACCTGTAAGAAGCAACTCTCTTGTCAGTTTTTAAAATCTCGCTCACTCCCTTAATAAGGGCACCTGTTCCCTTGCCGTGGATTATCTTAGCTTGGGATAGGCCTGCAAGCATAGCATCGTCAAGGTACTTATCTACATTTCTCATGGCCTCATCATATCTTTGACCCCTTAAATCAAGAGTAGCTGATATGTGCATGGCTTTTTTAACACTATACACTTTTTCGATGTTTTTCTCAGTTTGCTTATCCTTCTTGATCTTTCTAACGTTTTTGATGTTAGAGTCCATCTTTAGGATTCCCATCTGAAGCTTGATATTACCCTTGCTATCAGGTGCCTCGATTACCTGGGCTTCTTGGCCAAGACCTTCGACTATAACCATATCGCCTTCCTTAAGCTCATCTGGTATGTCCTTAGATTTCTTAAGCCTTAGACCCTCTGACTCGTTTTCTATATAGGAATCCTTGTATTTATTTCTAATCTTATTTAGGGACCTGTCGATGTCAGATGTATTGGCATTTTTGCTCCTCTTGGCTTCTTTAAGCATAGCCTGGCTTTCTTTATTGGCCTTATCCAAGATTTGGTTAGCTTTTTCTTCTGCCTTTTTGATAATTTCTTCTTTTTGCTTATCAAGCTCTTTTGACTTATTTCTTAGCTTATCTTTTATAGATTGGATTTCTCTCCTATAATTTTCTATCTGCCTATTCTTAGCCTCTATCTCTGCCTTGTCATCTTCGATTTCTTCTAGGATCTTATTTATGTTTTGAGTATCTTTCCCGATTAAAGATTTGGCCTTGGTTAAGATCTTTTCTGAAAGGCCAAGTCGTTTTGAAATCTCAAAGGCATTTGATTTTCCAGGTGTACCTATCTCTAGTTTGTAGGTAGGCGATAGGGTTTCTACATCAAATTCTACAGAAGCATTCATTACCCTGTCATTTTCCATGGCATAGTATTTAAGCTCGCTGTAGTGGGTTGTGGCAAATGTCATGACCTCATTTTCTGTTAAATGAGAAAGGATTGAAATTGCAAGGGCAGCCCCTTCTATAGGATCTGTTCCTGAACCAATCTCATCTAATAAAACCAAGGAATTAGAAGTTACCTTGTTTAATATATCTACAATGTTGGTAAGAGACGCTGAAAATGTTGACAAACTCATCTCTATCGACTGCTTATCTCCTATATCTAGGAAGATATCGTCAAAGACATTTAGCATGGACCCTTCCTCGGCAGGTATAAAGAGTCCTGTCTGGGCCATGAGGCTTATTAGGCCTACAGTTTTTAAACTTACTGTCTTACCACCTGTGTTTGGTCCTGTTATGATAAGGGTTGTGTAGTCCCCGCCTATCGCCACATCTATCGGAACAACACGACCTGGAAGAAGTGGATGGCGAGCTTCTTTTATATTTATAATTTTTTGGTCATTTAAGCTTGGTATTGAATAATCATTTTCTAGACCAAACTTGGCCTTGGCTTGAAGAAAGTCAATCCTTCCTATAAGCTTTTGATTTTCTAGGATTTCTTGGTCAAATTTTTCTGTAAATCTTGATAGCCTGTCAAGGATTCTCCTGATTTCAGCCTCTTCCTTAAGCTCTAGGTCCTTATATTGATTGTTAAGCTCGACAATGGCAGCAGGCTCTATGAAAAGAGTGTTGCCAGAAGCTGACTTATCGTGGACAATACCATTTATGACCGCCCTCTTGTTGGTCTTAATTGGAACTACATACCTACCATCCCTTACTGATACCACCTTATCTTGAAGGGCATCTTCATATCGAGGAGATGTGACATAGGAATTGAGTTTGTTCTTGATTTCAGATTCTTTCCTAGCCTTAGACCTTCTGATATTTAAAAGCTCTCTTGAGGCATTGTCTGCAATTTCTTCTTCATTAATAATAGACCTATCTATTTCATCTTTTAGAAATTCGTTGGTTGATATCCTGTCAAAGATATCTAAAAGATAGGTATCTTCGATGTTTTTTCCATAGTCTTTGAGGTATTCACTAACTCTTAAAAGACTTAATACCTTAAGCAAATCAGCCGGCTCAAGGATACCATTTCGCCTTACATAGCCAATTATTTCTGTAAAATCATAAAGACCGAATATATCTATATTGCCATTTCTTGAAATAATCTTGGCCATGGCAGCAGTTTTTTCAAGCTCATCTTTCAAATAATCTATATCTGTAGATGGCATTAGTTTTAATATTTTATCTTTTGTAATAGAAGAACGAGCCATTTTTGCAAGTCTTTCTAAAATTTTTGGGTATTCTAATACTTCTAAACTTTTTTTCTGCACTAAATAACTCCTCTTTCGTAATTTAACTTATCTGTCTTAATTTTATTCTGGTAGGCTAAAAGGTCCTCATCTGAAAAGGCTGACACAAGCCTTGATAAATTAGGGTCAAGTAAGGATTCATCAAAGCTAGCTAGCCTGTAAGGATAGATTTTTGTAAGGCCATCACACCTTAGGGTAAGCATCCTATCATTATTAGCAGATTTCATCTCTCCTTTACTAAACTTACAGCTTTCACAGCCCCTTAAGCCGCATTTTTTTATTACTGAAAATGGACAATGGACCATATTCATCAGCTCAATCCTACCAAAGACCAAGGCCTCAATGTCATAGGCTTTGGCATTTTTATTTATAATTTCTAGTTGATTTTCAACAGATGATTCAATTTTTTCTGCAAAACCTGAGTAAAAGTCAAAGGCGTAAGAATTAAGGACATTTAAATATCTGCCTATCCTTATCTTAATATCTTCCTTTTCAAATCTTTCTATAAAATCAAAATCCCTATAAGAATTAAAAATCACCCCTCTTATGGAATTTGTCTTTATATAGGAAATAAGGTCATTTATCTCATAATCCCAGTGGGAATCTAAATTTAAATAGAGAGAAAAATCCTTATATTTTGGGTCGTATTCTTTTATATAAAGATTGTCAAAGCCCTTTATTAGGTCTGGGCTTATGTCATTTGTCATTAATTCTAGATTTTTTTCTGCTTTTTGATTTGAAAGATTTTTAAGAGTTGGCTTTTTAATTTCTATCTTTTCTCTCTTATAGACTCCCGCAATCTTATGACTTAAGGCACTTATGGCATCTCTTCTAAGCTTATTGATTGTCTTTTTCCTGATAAAGATATTATCGTCTATTTCAATATTTATGGTATTTGCCTTAAAGATTTCATCCTTAAACCTATCCAGATTTTCTCTTATTGAAGACTCATCTATGGCTATTTTTTGGCTAGGCTCGATAGACTCTTCTGAAAAAACTTCTACCTGGTAATCTTTATAGGTTAATTTTAGGCAAGCTTTTTCATTTAATCTTGCCTTAAAATATAGGTCAAGGCCCAGATTTTTATATCTTTCAAGCCCCTTTTCCAAATCATCCTTGATTGTTTCTGCATTTAGCATGAGGATATCTGATCCAACTTTGGCATCCCTATACTTATCTAGTATATATCTCTCACCTTTTTTTATCTCTTCTGTGATTGTAAGAGGAAGCTTCTTACCTCTTTCTGTCTCTACTTCTAGGTTATCGCCCTTATGAAGATCAGATTTTGCTAGGAAGGATTTTTTATTTTGGTAAATTTCAACCCTTCCCACAGACCTGTGTTTATTATCGGCTTCTCTTAAGATATAAGCAGATTTTTGACCAAAGATGAAGCCCTTGGTATAGCCCCTATTAGAAACATCTCTTAGCTTTTCCTTATCATAAGATGCATTTTTTATTTTTTCCTTATAGGCCCTCACACTTGTGTAGACATATTCAGGTGACTTCATCCTGCCTTCAATTTTTAGACAATCTATGGATAGGTCCATAAGTTCGTCTATATTATCAAGGACATTTAAGTCTTTCATATTTAGAAAATAATCATTTGCTAAGACCTTGCCATCAGATATTAGGTCATATTTTAACCTACATGGTCCTGCGCACCTACCCCTGTTGGCTGATCTCTCTCCAAAATATGAGCTCATCAAGCATTCTCCAGAGTAGGATACACAAAGGGATCCATGGACAAAAACTTCCTTTTCACAAGGAAGTTTGGCTATTTTTCTAATTTCTTCTATGGGAGTCTCACGAGCTATAACAATTCTCTTAAAACCCATATCCATAAGGGCCTTGGCCCCGTGATAATCCCTAACTGCCATCTGGGTTGAGGCGTGTAGGTCAAGGCCTGGGACCCTGTCTTTTATAATTGAATAAAAGCCAATGTCTTGGATCAAAAGCCCATCTACGCCGTATTCATATAATTTTTGTGCATAGTAAAGAGCCTTATCCATCTCAGAATCTTTGATAAGGGTGTTCATGGTCACGAAGACCTTCCTGTCAAATAAATGTATATAGTCGATTATCTCTTCTATATTATCCAGGCTGAAATTTTTGGCATAGGCTCTTGCTCCAAAGTCATCAAGGGCCAGATAGAAACTATCTGCCCCTGCTGCAAGGCCTGCATAAAGCATATCTATATTACCGACTGGTGCTAAGATTTCTGCTTTTTTCATCAAAGTTTTCCCTTCAATAGTTCATTTTCCTTTATCAAGTCCATGATTTGTTTTTGCAAGGCCTTCATCTTATCCCTAAGCTTTTTAGAATCTGTCTCTTCCTTGCTAAGCTCTAGGATTTCCTTATCCTTATCTTGTAAAAGAGCCTTAAGTTCGGTATTTTCTACCTCTGCCATCTCATACTTTTCCTTATAAGAACCATATTCATTTTTAAAATTGTCATGGTCTTCTTTTAAGGCTGGGTATTCGTTAATTGCTTCTTTGTGTTCTTCGTAGAATTTTTTGAAAGATTCCTTATCTTTCATATATTCATCCGCAATATTTAGGCAGGCTAGGACCAACTGCCTATCAAAAGTGAGCCTATCAGACTTGACGTCCTGAATTTTTTTGTCCACATAAGCTGCTATATTTTCAATATTTTCTTTTGATTCTTTAGTAACAAGCGGATATTTTACTCCATCGATTTTAACTTCAAGTCTTATTTCGCTCACACTTATCTCCTATGCTCTTAGTACTATATCTTTATCAGCAAGGTCTTTTAAGATATTTTCTTCTACATCTTTGATATCTTTTTCTTGTAGGGTTCTATCATTTGACCTGTACCAAACCCTGTAGGATACTGATTTTTTATCATCATCCACGCCCTTGCCTGTGTAGATATCAAATAATTCGATTTTTGCAATCAAACCCTTGCCGTGATCATTCATTGTGTCTTCAATTATCTTGCTTTCTAGATTTTTATCTGTTACAAATGAATAGTCTCTTTCAATGGCTGGGAATTTTGCGATTGGCTTGTATTTTTTATTCACGACCCTAGAATCTTTTATGAGGTCTAGGTTTATCTCTAAAACAATAGCCCCTTTGCTTATATTATACTCATCTCTTACTTCATAAGAAATCTCACCCATGATACCTATTTTTTTGCCAGCAAATAATATATCTGCACATCTTCCTTGGTGGAAGGCGTAGGTATCTTCATTTGCCACATATTCAAAACCAGCAAAACCTGTATTTCTCATGGCTTCTGTGAAGAAATCTTTCATATCATAGAAGGAATAATCGCCATATAGGCCCATGGTTAGGGTTAGGTTTTCTTTTGGAAGTTTATCGATTGTTTTCTCAAAAGTCCTATCAAGTTCGAAAAATTTCATGTCTTTTTGGCCGTACTTGATATTTTTAGCAATTACATCAAGCATATTGGCAATTTGAGTTGTCCTCATTACAGAGAAGTCTTCACCAAGTGGATTTATTAGGCTGATGTAATCTCTAAGTTTTGAATCTTTGGCAATACCTAGTCTGTCGTATTCTCTTGGTGAGATAAAAGAATAGGTTGCTAGTTCTGAGAATTTTTGGCCGACAAGTTTGTGTTTTAAATCATCCCTTAGAAGTCTTAGTGGAGATCTTTCACCCTTTTTAAGGGATGAAACTAGTGGCTTAGATTCAATCTTGCCCATGCCATAAAGTCTTACAACTTCTTCGATTAGGTCAGCTTCTATTATTATATCATTTCTAAAGTATGGAGCCTTAGCTTCAAGAGTATCTTCGTCAATATCTTTAACTTCAAATTCCAATAGCTCTAGGTTTCTGATTGCTTCTTCCTTAGTAAAGTCTACCCCTGTTAGCATATTAAGTCTTGATATTCTAAGCTTAACGACAGGATTATTGGTTTCTTTCTCGCCCTCATCATAAGAAGACCCAACAATTTCTCCTATTTTTAGATCTTCTATGAGTTTCATAACTCTTTTAGAGGCTATATCTGCCATTTCAATGGCAACTCCCTTTTCAAATCTTGAGCTTGCCTCACTTCTTAGGTTGAGTTTCTTAGAAGTGTCCCTGATATTGTCCGCATCAAAGCTTGCAGCTTCTAGGAGGATATTTGTGGTTTCATCTGTTATTTCAGAATCAAAACCTCCCATTATACCAGCTATACCGATAGCTTCTTTGCCATCAGCGATAACAAGCATTGAAGGATCAAGTTTTCTTTCTGTATCATCAAGGGTCTTGATTATTTCGCCTTCTTTTGCATCTCTAACTATAATTTTCTTATCAGCTAGCTTATCAAGGTCATAGGCATGGAGTGGTTGACCAGTTTCTAGCATGACGAAGTTTGTTATATCTACTATATTATTTATAGGTCGAACTCCTGCAAGCATCAAACAATTTTGTAGCCATTGAGGAGATTTTCCTATCTTTACATTTTTTACAACTCTGGCTGTATATCTTAGGCAAGATTCACTTTCTATACTAATTCCATTTGCATAAGATTTTACATCCTCGCCATTGTCTTTATATTCTAAGCTAGGATAGGTGATTTTTTCGCCAAAGCTTGCTGCTGTTTCTCTTGCCATCCCCATGATTGATAGGCAGTCAGACCTGTTTGGGGTTATTTCATATTCTATAACAGGAGTATTTGAATATAGAACTTCTGCAGCTGGTGTGCCTGGTTTAAATTCTCCTGCTAATACAATTACCCCTTCTCTTAATTCTTTAGGAATTACAGAATCATCATAGCCAAGCTCTGAATAGGCTGTAAGCATACCTTGGGATACGATACCGAAAAAGTCGTGGTCTTCGATTACCACTCCATTATCCATCTTTGTGCCAGATGTGATTACCGGTAGGTAGTCGCCTACTTTTGTGTTTTTTGCATTGGTTATAATTGTAATTGGAGAATCTTTCCCAACATCTATGGTTAAAACCCTGAGCCTATCAGCATCTGGGTGGTCTTTTTGTTCGATAACATGGCCTACCACGATGCCTTTAAGGTCTGATGTATGGATTGTTACTTCTTCTACGTGAGAACCAGTTTCAGAAAGCCTGTCTGTAATTATTTTTAAATCTTTATCTATATCTATATATTCTTTTTGCCAAATTAAAGGTACTAACATTCTTCCTCCTAAAACTGTTCTATAAATCTCTTGTCGTTGTCATATAAAAGTCTGATGTCATCTAGGCCGTATTTGACCATGGCAATCCTGTCCACGCCTAGACCGAAGGCGAAACCTGTGTATTTTTCGCTATCAATGCCGCAAGCCTCTAGAACATTTGGATGAACCATGCCGCCGCCTAATAATTCCATTGACCAACCGGTATTACCACAAGCAGGACAGCCCTTACCCATGCAGGCTGGACAAGTTACATCTACCTCAAGTGATGGTTCTGTGAAAGGGAAGTGGTGAGGCCTATATCTTAGCTTCATTTCATCCCCAAACATTTCCTTAATAAAGGTCTCAAGAGTCGCCTTAAGATTTGCCATTGATACATTTTCATCCACAACTAGGCACTCTAATTGGTGAAACATTGGTGAGTGGGTTGCATCAACTTCGTCATTTCTGAAAACCCTACCTGCTGATACCATCTTGATTGGCAATTTTCCTTCATTCATAACCCTAATTTGCATAGATGAAGTGTGAGGACGAAGTAAAATTTCATCATCAATATAGAAGGTATCAGATGTAGACCTTGCTGGGTGGTTTTTAGGGCTGTTTAGGTCATCAAATACAAATTTGACTGTATCAACCTCAGGTCCCCCTACCACATCAAAACCCATATTTTGGAAGATTGTTTCAAGCTCTTCCATAGTTTGGTTTATAACTGCTAAATGTCCTGACTCATACTTATCAAAATGAGCTGTTACATCTATTTTTTCTTCTTTAATTTTTTCTTTTAATAATTCATTTTTAATCTTTTCATTAGCCTCTGCCAAAAGATTTTCTATTTCCTTGCTGGCTTGGTTGATTAATTTACCAGCTTGAGGTTTTTCCTCATTTGGTAATTTTGCTATAGATTTTTTAAGATCTGTTATTGTTCCCTTTTTACCAAGGTATTTTACTCTTAGACTTTCAAGTCTTTCTAGATCTAATGCCTTTTCTACTTCGACCTTGGCATTTTCTAGAACTTGTTTTAAATTTGCTTCCATTTTTCCTCCAAATAAAAAAATCCGCCCTGCAAAGGACAGATATATACTGCGGTACCACCTTAATTGATTTTTATAAAAAAATCCACTCTTAACTTTAACGATAAGTCTACGTCGCAACTACTATTATTTCATCTTGATGTTCATCGGTGAATACCCTAATCGTGACTTAAAAGGCTCTCAACATCCCTTTTTTGCTGTATAAGAATAATTAAAGTCTTTCCGAATCATTACATTAGTCTATTCATTATTATACTAGCAGCAATGGCTGCATTCAAAGATTCTATAGATCCTTCCATCGGGATTTTTACAAAAGTATCTGTTAGGCTTCTAATCTCATCACCTAGGCCATTTGCTTCATTGCCTATAGCAAGGATTATATTAGAATCACTTTTATATTCTCTTATATCAAGGCCTGCCATATCTGCCGCCAAGAATTTATAGCTATCCTTAAAGCTTGCTATTTCATCATAAGTAAGCTTTACTATATTTAGCCTAAAGACTGATCCCATGGATGCCCTGAGGGCTTTTTCATTGTAGATATCAACACAATCAGGACTTAGGATTATATCATTAAAGCCAAAGGCTTCTGAACTTCTTATCATGGTGCCGATATTGCCTGGGTCGTTGATAGAGTCTAAAAGTAGAACCTTCTTGCTTGATATCTTTTTTGGCACAGGCTTTCTTACGACTGCCCCTATGCCATCAGAAGATTTAAGCATGGTTAATTTATTAAAAAGTGCCTTATCAAATACAAGACTTTCGAATTTCGTCTCATAAGATACATCACTTCTTAAAAAAATAAAATCTATATTAGCAGATGAGCTTATTGCCTCATCTACTAATTTCCTAGATTCTATTATAAATAAATTTTCTTTTTCTCGATATTTTTTATTCTTAAGCTTGTTTATAAGCTTGTAGTTTTGATTTGATACCGACTTTATTATCATTAAGCTTCTTTGTTAGCTAGCTCTACTAATTTTGTAAATTCTTCTGGAGCATTTACTGCCATTTCAGCAAGCATCTTTCTGTTGATGTCAATGTTTGCTTTTTTAAGGTTGCCCATAAGTTTTGAATAGCTTGTGCCATTGATTCTTGCTGCTGCGTTGATTCTTGCGATCCAAAGTTTTCTGAAGTCTCTTTTTCTGTGTTTTCTACCAATGTATGCATATGATAGAGATTTCATTACAGCTTGGTTAGCTGTCTTGAATAGAAGGCTTTTGGAACCGTAATAACCCTTTGCTTGTTTTAATACTTTTTTATGTCTTTTCTTTGCATTTACTGCTCTTTTAACTCTTGCCATCTATATCCTCCTATGCACCGATTAATCTTTTTACATTCTTAGCTTCAGAAGCTGAAACTAGTGTACCTTTTCTTAGTCTTCTTTTTCTATTTGGTGATTTTTTTGCTGTTAAGTGGCCTTTGTAAGCCTTTCTTCTCATAACTTTGCCAGAGCCTGTTACTTTAAATCTTTTAGCAGCTGCTCTTTTTGTTTTCATCTTATTTGCCATTATTATCTCCTTTTTCATCATTTGGTTCTAGAAACATAACAAGTGATCTGCCTTCCATCTTAGGCTTCTTGTCAATCTTGCCGCAACCATCTAGCATACCATTAAACTTTTCCATAAGTTCATAGCCAGGTTCTTTCCTGCCTAATTCCCTACCACGGAATCTAATAGAAACTTTTACTTTATCCCCGTTGTTTAAGAATTTTTTTGTCTGATTTGCCTTAGTTTGCAAGTCGTTATCCTCGATATTTAAAGAGAATCTTGTCTCTTTAAGTTGAGCATTTTTTTGTTTTTTTCTATTCTCTTTATCTTTCTTCTCTTGATCATATTTGAACTTACCATAGTCCATTATCCTTGTTACAGGTGGTTTTGCGTTTGGACTCATTAGTACTAGGTCAAGTCTCTTTTCATCTGCCATAGCTTGAGCATCTCTGAGAGAAACTATTCCTATTTGGTTTCCTTGATCATCGATTAGTCTTACTTGACTAGCTCTAATTTCATCATTGATTCTTAAATCTTTTATAGTTATACCTCCAATGTATTGTATAAAAAAAGCGGGCACAAAGTACCCGCATAAATTCTAATAATAAATCTATTAACCTACAAACAAAGTCGGTAGGTGAGTTTGGGTACTTCTTTCTTGTTTACGTATATGATAATACTACTTTATCATTCCTTTGTCAAATTTATTTGATTCTTATATAAAATAAGCCAAAGGCCTTTTCTCCCGAGTAGACCCTTAATACTGATCCAAAGGTATTATGATGGTAAGCCTTAGCCTTATTAATTAAATCACTTGCCTTATCTTCAATCTTTTCAAAAAGACTCTTATCTCCACCAAAACCAAGGCCTAGATAATATTCTTTAGCTCCTTCTAGGTCAGCCTTTACTTTTTTTATGGCTTGGTCAATTGCCTTATCTTCCTTTACCCTCAGTTTGACTAAGCCAACTTTTCCCTCATTTGCTACCTTTAACATAGGTTTGATATTTAAAAATTTAACTGCCTTGCCAAGTGGAGCTGATATCCTTCCGCCCTTCACTAGATTTTCTAAGCTATCTACCCAAACATAGGCTGCTTTTTCATCTCTAATCTGATTTAGCCTAGTACAAATTTCTTTAAAGGATAAGCCTTCCTTTATTAGATCATCCACATAATTTACTAAAAGTGATTCCATTAAGGATGCGCTCCTAGAATCTAAAAGATACATATCATCATCTAGGACGTGGTTAAATACATTATGTGTGGTAGATAACTTTGATGATAAAGAAATTATTATTATCTTTTTATAGCCTTTCGCTCTTATCTCTTCTATAATGTGGGCACAATCTCCTGGTGATGGAGCACTTGATTTTGCTAAATTATCTGGATTCTTCTTATTAAATTCAACCACTTCATCACTTGTTATTTCTATCCCATCTTTTAAATAAGACCCATCTATATTTACATAAAGGGGCAAGACGAAGATATTGTCCATGTTTTTATATTTATCAATCAAGTCCGATGTAGAATCTGTAAGTATTGCAATTTTTTCCATTATGATCCCCTATTTTAATTATTTATATTTTTCATCTCTTCCTTGATTAGGTCAAGTGAGTGGTATATATGATCCATCTCTTCCTGGCTTAGCTTTTCTTCAAGCCTATCTATAACTTGGCTTATACTAGAAAAAGCAATTTTCTTGTAGGCCTTAAACCTATCTGTCAATTTTAAGATAAATTCCCTACCATCTTCCTTTGACTGGACTTTTTCTACATAGCCCTTTGCTACTAGGGTGTTGATTTTGTAGGAAATATTTGGCTGCGAGATTCCTAGGATCCTGACAAGCTCATTGACTGTAGGTCTTTCTAGTGAGTCGATTATATTTACTACCATTGACTCTGTATAGGTAAGGGTGGCTTCTCTTTTTTCAAAACCCGAATAGATTTTGGTATAAAAATTGATATTTGCCATTGTTATTATGTCTTCTAAAACGGTTTTTTTCATTTAGACCCTCTTTTGTATTTTTAATAATTTAGAATATATCTTTAATAACTATTATCTTATAATATATGAAAAAAGGCAAATATTCTCATTCATTATTATGCATATTCTTAGTGATTCATTAAGCTATCAAGGTCTTAGCTAGTTTTTAATACTAGATTAGTCAAAGTTCTAAAATAAAAAATCACCCCATAATTTTGATAAAGCCCTAGAAATTTATAGTAATCTTAAGGCTTTCTAAATATGGGATGATTGTTATTTATTAACTTTCCTAATCTAGAATAAAAAATCCAAAGCCAAATAGGCCTGGTCCTGTATTTGCACCAAGAGTAGGAGAGATTTGTTCTTCTATATAAAGGCTTGCCCTATCTATATAATCCTTAAGCAAGTCCCTAAGCTTTACTAATCCTTCTTCATAGCCTCCGTGGGCTATGAACATATAGTAGTCTTTGGCATTTGTTAGGTACTGGTCGGCGATTTTTTCTAATTGCCTAAAGACCTTTTTCTCTCCCCTAACGATTTTTACTATCTCAAAGCCTCCTTCTGGTTGGCTAGTTTTTACTATTGGCTTTACTGATAAGGCATCTCCAATCTTTGCAAATGATTTTGGAACCCTGCCGCCTGCTACTATATATTTAAAGGATTCTATAGTGAAAAATACCTTAGAGTCATAAATTTTAGAAGCCAAGGCCTCTTTGATTTCTACAAATATTTTTCCATCATCTATTAATTTTTTGGCATAAACAGCAAATAGGCCTTCTGCTAAGGTTAGGTTGCCAGTGTTTAGGGCAAAGATATCAAGACCTTCGACTTCTGCAAGATTTATGGCATTAAAAGTACCTGAATACTTACTTCCTATACTTATAGCTATAAGTTTATCATAACCATCATCTCTTATTTTCTCCAAAAGTGCATAAATATCTCCAGGTGATGGCATGGATGTTTTAGGCAAGCTTTCTTTAGACCTCACCCAATCATAAAATTCATCTGGGCTTATATCTAATCTATCTCTTAAAAACTCGCCTTCCAAGTTTATATACAAGGGCAAAAGGTAAAAGCCTTCTTTTTCTATTAATTCTAAAGGCAAATCTCCTGCTGAGTCTACCAATATTGCAATTTTTTCCATCATTTCTCCTCGCTCTCATCTATGATTATTTTTGTATAAAGTTTTGTAAATAAGGAGCTTGCAAGGTAATACCAAACCTTGTCACGGTGTTCTTTGAAATTTACCTTTATATTTAAGTTATTATTTGTATTTAGAAAATCTTTTTTAGCACAGGTAAATATGCCTACAAAGTCTTGATAGGACTCTTTAAAGGCAAAATTTTCAATTTCTATCTCAATTCCCTTTACTATATCCTCAATACTGATTACCTGCTTAAAAATCGTTATAACTATAAGCTGTGCAATAGTCGATCTCATGTATTTTTTATTGTCAGGTTTTTCTATATATTCTAATTTAACATAATTATTTATCATAGATGGTGTAATTACATTTTTATCTACTACGTATAAGGGGCTTAGAACTTCTTTCAAATAGTCGAGAAGCTCTCCTTTGTAGAGGCCATAGCTTGGAATTTCATCCCAATTAGGAAGCTCCATACTTGCTAATCTTCTTATTTTTTCCATCTCATTCTTCCTTATTATACTTCACCAAGCTTTTAAAACTAAATCAGTCAACTTCTATTTCTATTTCTTCATTTAACTTTTTTATCTGTCTTATGTTTAAGGCCTTATTTTTATATTTATCTTTAAATTCCTTGCTGATTTCTTCCCTTCCACCAATATTTGTCGGGAAAAATATCTGGCTTTCGGATACTTTCACTAGGCTATCCAAATAAGCTAGAGATTTTTCATCTAGGGGGTAAATTGGCAAGAAGATTATATCAATTTTTTCTTCTTCCAAATAATCTAATAGGTCAAGATAGGCCTCATCATCTATGGTATCAAAATTTATATGACCCCCATAAAATATTACCAAAGAGTCAATTCTTATTAGGTAGGCAAGGCTTGATCTATCAAGGCTAAAGCATTTGACCTTAAAATTTTTATCTCCAAGTTTAAAATTTAAAAAATCTCCTTCTTTGACTAATTTTACCTCTTGTCTATTGTATAAGTCCTTAAGCTCTTTCATACCAAGCTCATCCTTATTTAGGTAGATTACATTATCTTGAAATTCTAAATCCCTAACAGATTCGTTTATTATGTAGTCAATCGACTTAAGCTTTTCCAAGTTAAAAATCTCTGTTGTATAAGCTTTCTCATCGTTTTCTGTTACAAAAAATAAGCTGTGTTTTGATTCCGGTATATCGAGAATGCCTCTTGCATAGTCAAAGACTAGGAGCAAATCCCCATATTCCAAGCTATAGCAGGAATCATATATATAATTTGCATAAACTTTTTCGCTCATCTTAACTCCTTCATATAGAAATTTATACCCATTTTTATTTTATTTAAAGTATAATTCTTCTGAGGTGATTATTATCAAAAAAGAAATTAAAACTAATGCAATGAGATTTTTAGATAAGAAAAAAATACCATATGAACATATAGACTATGAATTAGACCACGAATTTATCTCTGCAACTGATTTAGCATCAGAAAACGGATCGGACATAGCAACAGTCTTTAAGACCCTAGCCTGCGAGTCTAAGAATGGCGATATCTATATCCTAGTCATAAATGGCGGCGATGAAATCGACTTTAAGAAGGCTGCTAAGGAAATAGGGGTCAAATCCCTATCTATGCTTCATCTTAAGGATTTAAAAAATACTGTAGGCTACGAAAGAGGAGCCACTACCCCCCTTGCCCTTAAGAAGAATTTCCCAGTCTTTATAGACAAAAAAGCAAAAGACCTTGAATTTATTAAGGTATCTGCAGGCAAGGTTGGTCACAGCCTTAAGATAAGACCAGATGATTTAATAAAGGCAAGCTCTGGCAAATATGCCGATTTAATCCAATGTTCTTAGAAAAAATTACAGGAGAAAGGATCGAAAGATTTGAATTTCTCCCTGCTTATTCTCTTAATTTCTTAGAGACAAATGAGAATAAAAGTCAAAGGCCAGCTGGCTTTAGAATTTCTTTTTCAAATGATGAAAATAATGAAAAATTAAGGCTCCTTGCCATTCTTTCTCCAATTTTCATCGCTTCTTTTGACAACGGGGCTTATGAGCTAGAGTTTTTAAAGAAGTCTATAGAAAATTCTTCCTATGAATTTGGCCTATATCCACATTTTTTCACAAATTTTGATAAGGACCAATATTTCAGTGTTGATAGGTCTCAGGATGATATTTACTTATCTGAGGGTGGGCTTATTTATTTTTCCTTCAACGACCTTGATGAGAAATATCTACCAAGCCTTGCCTGCCTAATCAATGAACTTATTATAAATGATGATAATAGAGCAGACCTTCTCGCTTATTTTAAAGAAATAAGGGATGATATAGTCATAAATGGCAGGAGGTCAATCCTTGCCAATGGTATCCAGGCCTTTTACCTAAGCAAATATGTAGTGGTTTGGATGCTTGACCTAATCTCATTTATTAAAGAAAAAAATCCAGGAGCCTTTAAATATCTTTTGCCAATTCATGATTTGGCAAATAATTTAAAGACTCCAAGAAATCTTAAATAGAATCTATCAAATCTTCATAAGACTTGAAGGATAAATATTTTGGTGCTACATCTAATACGGTGATAGCACCTTTTTTACCTTCTTTTTTTAGGGCATAGGCTGCTCTGGCATAGGCTATATCGCATGCTGCAGTGAAGTCTGGATTGCTTTTTAAGTCAAGGCTAAATTCTATTACAGACCTAGTAGAACCTGAAGCCATTCCATTTCTAAATACATAACCACCGTGGACCATTTCCTTGTGATTTTTGTTTAATTCTTCTTGGCTTATAAAGCGGACTATGGTTTCATAGCCTACAAAATAATCTGGCATGGTCTTTATGGCCTCTTCAATTTTTCCCTTGTCGGCATCTTCTTCAGCAACTACAAAAACTTCTCTTAAGTGTGCCTTGTGAGGGTCAAATTCGATTTCTTCCCCCGCCCTAACTCTTTCTAGGACTTCATCCCTTGGTATGGTGTATTGGGTGGCATCTAGAACCCCATCAATTGCTCTTACAGCTGCTGAATGGCCTTGGCTTACGCCCTTGCCCCAAAAAGTGTAGGTCGCTCCTTGTGGGAGGATTGCCTGACCTATTAGCCTTTGGAGGGAAAATAAGCCTGGGTCCCAACCTGTTGAGATTAAGGCAAGCTTGTCAGCTTTTTTTCCTATTTCATCCATCATATGATAATATTCTTTAATCTTTGCGTGGTTATCAAAAGAATCTAAGGTGTTGAAATTTTCTAAAAGCTTAGGTCCTTGGGCCATGATGTCCTTATCAGATGACCCACAAAGGATTAAAAGGTCAATTTCATCCTTATAGGCTAAAATATTATCAAAAGATTCGTACAAGTCATGATTTAAGTTTCTCCTTGAAAATATCTTTATAAGTTCCATGTCAGGGCTATTTTTTATTGCCTTTTCTACTGATTTTCCTAAATTTCCGTAACCAACTATTCCTATCCTAATCATCCATACCTCTTATTACATCTTTAAAATTATATCTTCCTGGCTTCTTGCCTACTATAAAACTTGCTGCCTTGAGGGCCCCTACAGCAAAGATTTTTTTAGACCCTGCCTGGTGCTTTATTTCTAAGACCTCATCGACTCCGGCAAATATTAGTCTGTGCTCTCCAACAATTGATCCGGCCCTGATTGAAGAAATACCAACATCTGTTGCCATTCTCTCATCATCATGGGTCATAGCTCTCATGACCTTATTAAGCTTATTATCTCTAGCAGAATTTACCGCATCAAAGATCATATTTGCTGTACCCGATGGGTTGTCTTTTTTCTTGTTGTGGTGGCTTTCTACTATTTCTATATCAAAGTCACTTAAGCCCTTGGCTAGAAGCCTTGCTACCTCTAGCATAATATTTATGCCAAGCGAATAATTTCCCTCTTGCATGAAGGCTATCTTATCAGCTAGCTTATTTATTTTAGCCAAGTCCTCTTCTGTATAACCTGTTGTTGCAAAAATCACTGGAATTTCCCTAGAGCTTGCATAGGAAATTATATGGTCAAGTAGAGCCCTGTTTGAAAAATCTATTATGACATCCGCCTTTTCTTCTAGCTTTGAAAAGTTATCGTAGATTGGAAATTCGAAGCTTCCATCACTTGCCTTATCTATACCAGCAATAATCTTATAATTTTCATTTTCTCTTACTACTTCTGCCAGGGTCCTTCCCATGGCTCCCTTAGCTCCGACTAATAAAATTTTTAACATAGGCCAAACTCCTTTAATTTTTCTTTTAAAATCGCTTCTGTGTTGGTATTTGCAGGTGTTAAAGGTAGTCTTAGAGTATTTTTGCAAAGGCCTATCATTGCTGCCGCTGCCTTGACTGGAACCGGATTTACTTCTATAAATAAATCTTTTATTAGATCTATGTATTTTAAGTGAAGGCTAGCTGCCTTATCTGTTTGACCAGCCTTAAAAAGTTCGTAAATTTTATGGTTTTCTTTTGGCAAGATATTTGCAAGTACTGATATAGACCCATCTATGCCAAGGGCAAGCATTGGTAAGGTCAAATCATCATTTCCTGAATAGACCGCAAAGTCTTTTGGCTTTTGGGCTAAAAGCTGTGCTGTATAGGATAAGTCTCCTGTAGCATCCTTTATTCCAACTATATTTTCAATTTGTGCTAGCCTTAGGGTCATATCTAGGTCGATATTTACATTTGTCCTAGATGGAACATTGTATAAAATAATTGGCTTAGATGAATTTTCCGCAATATAGGCGAAGTGCTCGTATAGACCTTCTTTTGTAGCTTTGTTATAGTAAGGAGTCACAACTAGCAAGCCATCCACACCTTCTATTTGGCTGACCTTTTTGCTAAAGGCTGCCGCAGAGTAGGTGTCATTTGAACCTGTTCCTGCAATTATCGGTAGCCTTCCACCGATTTTTTCTACTGTATATTTAATTAATTTTATCTTCTCATCTTCTGTCATAGTTGTGGCTTCACCAGTAGTTCCGCACACAACTAGGGCATCGGTAGAATTTTCTAGATGAAAGTCTAAAATTTTATCGTAGGCCTTATAGTCTACATCTAATTTTTCATCAAATGGCGTTATTACTGCTACTGCAGAGCCTTTAAAGATCATCACATATCCTCCACTAAAAGTTCAGCTATCTCTATTGCATTTAGGGCAGCTCCCTTTCGGATATTATCGGCAACTGTCCATAGATTTAGAGAATTCTCACAAGAATTATCCTTCCTAATTCTACCTACAAAAACTTCGTCCTTACCTGAAACAAAGGCTGGCATTGGGTAAATTTCTTCTTTAATGTCATCTTCTAGAATTACTCCTGGTGTCTCTTTTATTGTCTGTCTAATCTCATCAAGAGTGAAGTCTTTTTTAAGTTTAAGATTGATTGACACGCCGTGAGAATTGCTTACAGGGACCCTTATGGCTGTAGCTGTGATTTTTAAATCCTGATCGTCTAGGATTTTCTTTGTTTCATCAATCATCTTCATCTCTTCTTTGGTATAGCCATTATCTAAAAAAACATCGATTTGAGGAAGGACATTGTCATAGATTTTGTATTTCCAGTGGTCATTTTTCTTTTCATATAGATCTTCAAGAGCCCTTTCTCCACCACCAGATACAGCTTGGTAGGTGTTATAGATTATCCTTTCAATCCCAAAGCCTTGGTGGATCTTTGAAATAGCAAGGACTGATTGGATTGTAGAGCAGTTTGGATTTGCTATTAGCATATCATCTTTCTTGATATCATCTGGGTTTACCTCTGGAATTACTAGAGGAACATTTTTATCCATCCTAAAAAATGAAGAGTTATCTACGACCTTTATCTTATTTTTTATGGCAAGTGGTATGTATTTTTCAGAAACTGATCCGCCTGCTGCAAATAAGGCTATATCAATACCCCTATTATCAAAAGAATCTTCTTTAAGCTCCTCAATTATTACTTCTTTTCCTGCGTAGGCAATCTTTGTTCCTGCTGATTTTTTTGAAGCAAAGGCAAAGAGTTTTTCTACTGGGAAATTTCTTTCTTCAAGAATTTCCCTTATCTTTCTGCCAACTAAGCCACTTGCACCAACTACAGCTACATTTACTTTTCTCATTATATTCTCCTTATTCTTATACATATTCTAAATCATTTACAATTAAATCTTCTAAAACTTCTCTTCTTACAGCAAGACTTGCCTTGCCATCTTCCACAAATACTACAGCAGGTTTTAGCTGCTTATTATAAGATGAAGACATGGCAAGCGAGTAGGCCCCGGTATTTTCTATAGCAAGGATATCGCCTTTTTGCGGCTTATCTAGCCTTGCCTCATCTATCAATATATCACCTGACTCACAAAGCTTACCTGCCACCCTGTAGGTCTGATAAGCTTCCCCTTTGGCCCTATTGGCCAGAAGAGCGTCGTATTTGGCCCCATAAAGGCTGGGCCTGATATTATCACTCATGCCCCCATCAATAAAAACTAGAGGCAAGCCTTCTAGTGTATGTTTTACAGATCCTACCCTATAAAGAGTGGTTCCTGCTTGATTTACCATAGACCTTCCAGGCTCTATGCCTACAGTCTCTATTGATAAATCATAATCTTTTATAGATTTTTCTATGTAGCCTATAAATTCTTTGAGGAAGGCTCCCAAATCATAGGATGGATCTTCTTTATTTTGCCTAACTCCAAAGCCACCACCGAAGTTTATGGCCTTAAACTTATAAGCTAGGTCCTCTTCCATTTCCTTGGTAAATCTAAGCAAGATATCTGCTTCTTCCTTGAAAAATCCAAGCTCATTGACCTGGCTACCTATATGGGCGTGAAAACCAAGAAGCTTGATGGCCTTTGAATTTGCCATCTCTTTTATTATATCCTTTAATTTTTCATCTCTTATGTTTATTCCAAATTTTGAATCAGCATTTGATGTTTGGATATATTTATGAGTTGATGTCTTCACATCAGGATTAATCCTAAGTAGGCAGTCGATTTTTTTATCAGAATTTAAAAGCAAATCTTCTATTAATTTAAATTCGTCGTAATTATCTATTATTATCAGGCCAATATTATTATCTATAGCATAGGCAAGTTCTTCTTTTGTTTTGTTATTACCATGAAAATGAATTTTTTCAGGATTAAAACCTGCTTTCAAGGCTAGAAATATTTCCCCCATTGAGACCGCATCTACAAAAGTTCCTTTTTGGGCTAGTAGGCCAAGGATATAGAGATTGGAAAGAGCCTTTGATGCATAAATCACCTCGGTTCTAAGGGTATCTGACTTAAAATTTTCTAAGAAGCAAGCTGCCGTATCCTTTATTAATTTTTGATCATATACATAAAGGGGTGTTCCATATTCCTCTACTAATTTTAAAGTCGAAACCCCACCAATATGGAGAATATTGTCTATATATTCATAGTTTTTTTCTAACATTTTTCCTCCTAAATCATGACTTAATACTTAGCCTAAAAAGAAAAAGACCACAAGCAAAAGGCTCATGATCTTCCTTTCGCCTGACTTAGCAAGTACTCCAAAAAGATCTGGCGAATCTTTTTGACAGTCATATACCTATTTGACATATGACCAATACCATGTATTTCGGCGGTTACACCTTTCGGTTTCCCTAATCTTTGCAACCGCGACCCCTTAACTAAATCTGTATTTATTACATAGTCTATCAGTTATCTTGTATTTTGTCAAGTTTTAAATTATTTTTATACGAAGACTTTAATTTTAATACAAAATGTGGTACACTTTAATACAATAGGAGAAAATGATATGAAAAAAACAGCTAAATTTGGTGGAAGCTCTGTAGCTAACGCCAATCAAATAAAAAAATTAACAAATATTGTAAAAAATGATAAGGACATAAGGGCCATCGTCGTATCTGCTCCGGGCAAAAGATTTAAGGCAGATATAAAGGTGACAGACCTTTTGATAAATCTTTATAAGGACTATAAGCAAGATAGCCCTTCCTATATCAATAGCTTAGATCAAATTATCTTAAGATATGAGGATATAGCAAAAGACCTTGGCCTTGACCTTGGCCTTGTTGATTCCTTTAAGGAAATTCTTATTGGATTTTTAAAGGATATAGATGATGACTTTTATCTTGAAAATGCTATCAAATCTG
This sequence comes from uncultured Anaerococcus sp., assembly GCF_963512375.1. Lineage (NCBI taxonomy): Bacteria > Bacillati > Bacillota > Tissierellia > Tissierellales > Peptoniphilaceae > Anaerococcus > uncultured Anaerococcus sp. The sequence goes on along the minus strand of NZ_CAUPMI010000016.1, from coordinate 25,971 downwards.
CTGGAGAAGATTTTAATGCAAGGCTTATTGCAGCCCACCTAAAAAACGTCGGCCTTGATGCCAAATACATATCCCCAAAAGATTTAGGAATTAGGCTTGAATACTCATTAAATGATGCCAAAATTTTAGATATTTCCTATGATTTGATCAAAAAATATGAAGATTGCGAAGAAATTTTGGTTATACCTGGATTTTTCGGCTTTAACGAAGATGGCTATAGGCTTACATTTTCAAGGGGTGGATCAGATATAACTGGCTCTATGGTTGCTAGGGGTCTTTCTTGCGATATTTATGAAAATTATACAGATATGACCTATATATATTCAGCAAATCCGAATATGTTTCATAATCCTGCCCCTATCAAAAATATTTCCTATGCGGAAATGAGGGAATTATCCTACAATGGTTTTGAGATTTTCCAGGAGGATGCTGTCCAGCCCCTTCTTGATACAAATATTGAAATTCACGTAAAAAACACAAATAATCCTGATGAAGGCGGCACAATTATTTCTAGGAGCAGGGAAGATACTTCCACTAATCCAATCATAGGTATTTCTGACGTGGGAGCCTTTACTTCCTTTACCCTTACTGAATATATGATGAATAGAAAAATCGGCTATGTCAAAAACGTCCTCGATATTTTCCAATATATGCATATAGCTGTCGAGCACATCCCTACATCTATAGATTCAGTTTCTATTCTTGTAAGAAGCTCTTATATCAAGGATAAATCAAGAAAACTTTCTATCGTTAACGCCATTAATTCATCTTTTAACCTTGTTGATTTAGACCTTAATGATAGGCTGAAGGCCATTGCAATTGTAGGCGAAGGTCTTAAGGATAAGATGACTAAGGCTCTTTACATCTTTTGTAAGGTCCTTGATGATATTGATATTAATATAGAATATATTATCCAAGGAGCCAGCAATAATTCTCTTTTCATCTTTGTAGATGAGGATGACGAGGATAAGGCTCTTAAGGCTCTTTATAAGTCAATTTATGAGGAAGAAAGCCTATAAGATAAGTAAAAAAATTGCCCTGCATTGAATAATCAATGCTAGGGCATTTTTTAAATCTTAGATTCTCTTGTTGGTATTTCTCCAAATTCCTAATTCTTCTGCTTGTTTTATTAATTCGTCTCTATTATCTGGATGAGCTAGGCTTACTAAAGCTTCTGCTGCTTGCCAGGTTGTGAGACCCTTAAAGTTTACTATACCTTGTTCTGTAGCTATATAGTGGGTATTAGATCTTACTGCTGTTGCTTGAGTTCCTGGTGCAAAGGTTGGAACGATGTTTGAAATTCTCTTACCTTCTTTATTTACTCTTGAAGAGATTAGTGAGATTATTGATCTACCACCCTTTGATCTATATGCACCAAGTACGAAGTCTAGGGCTCCACCTGCTCCTGAAATATGTTTTGTTCCTACAGATTCAGCTGAGATTTGTCCCCAAAGGTCTACTTGTAGGACTGTATTGATTGATACGAAGTTATCAAGAGATGCTACTACTCCAACATCATTTACATAGTCTACTGGTGCTGCCATTAATTCTTCATTATCATCGATATAATCGTATAGTTCTTGGCTACCTGCTGCAAAGGCATAAGTTTGACGACCTATGTCTATGTTTTTCTTCATACCTGTAATCCTACCAGCTAGGGCCATTTCTCTAAAGGCATCTACATACATTTCTGAGTGAACACCTAGGTCTTTTAGGTCAGATTTTGCTATTTGTGAACCGATAGCATTTGGAAGCCCACCTATACCTAGTTGAATTGTATCGCCATCACGAAGTGTGTCTACTACATATTTAGCAGCCTTAAGTTCTTCTTCACCAAATTTCGCACTTGGAAGGGTTAGCATTGGATAGTTGCTTGATTCAAATACATAGTCTACGTCTTTGATATTTATAAAGTTTTCAAAACCACCCAGAGCTCTTGGCACGTTTTTATTGATTTCTAGAATAACCTTGTCAGAATTTTGGAATGATGCCATAGCGTGTGATGCAGAAATACCAAAGTTGAAGTTACCATGTTTATCCATTGGTGAAACTTGGATTACACTTATTGCAGCTTTGTCAGCGTTTTCTGCTAGATATCTTGGAAGCTCGCTGTACTTGATTGGCATGAAGTAAGCGCCGTATTTATTGTTATTTATTAGCTTTCTTTCTGTACCAGATGCATGCCAAGAATGATATGTTATGTGTTCACCTGTTGGATCAGCTGCTCCTACATATGGCATATAAGGAACAACACCTCCTCTTACCTTAACATCTTTAACTTCATCAACTCTTGCAGCTAGGGCCTTATCAAAGTCAACTGGTGTAAGGGCTGCCCAACCTAGTTCAATCCAGTCACCATCTTTTACCATTGCAGCTGCTTCTTTGGCTGTAATCAGTTTTTCTTTGTATAGTTTTTTGTAGTCCATTAATAAAACTCCTTTGTAATATCGTTTTCTTAATTATAATATACCCATAATTGAAAAAAATTATCAATCTTTTCTATTAATTTTTTAAATAATAGCAAAAAAAGTATGCAGACAAGAATATCCGCATACTTTATAAACTATCTTATCTTTCTACTATTACTGCAGTACCCATACCGCCACCTATACAAAGTGTTGCGATACCTTTTTTAGAGTCTCTCTTTTGCATTTCATATAGTAATGTTGTAAGGATTCTAGCTCCGCTTGCTCCAACTGGGTGACCAATTGCGATTGCTCCACCGTTTACGTTTACTATGTCTGTGTTTAGACCTAGTTCTTTGATTACTGAAAGAGCTTGAGCTGCGAATGCTTCGTTTGCTTCGATTAGGTCGATGTCTTCTAGAGTTAGGTTAGCTTTTTCAAGAGCTTTTCTTACTGTTGGGATTGGGCCTGTACCCATGATTTTTGGATCAACACCTTCTGTAGCATAAGAAACTATTGTAGCAAGTGGTTTAACGCCAAGCTCTTTAGCTTTTTCTTCACTCATTACTACTAGGCAAGCAGCACCATCATTGATTCCTGAGGCGTTTGCAGCTGTAACTGTACCATCTTTGATGAAAGCTGGTCTTAGTCCTGAAATACTTTCTGTTGTAACACCTTCTTTAATGTATTCATCTGTATCTACTACTGTAACTTTGCCTTTTCTTCCCTTAACTTCTACTGGTACGATTTCATCTTTAAATCTACCTTCAGCTCTAGCTTTTGCAGCTTTTTGTTGGCTGTCTGCAGCAAGGGCATCTTGTTCTTCTCTTGTTAGGCCGAATTTTTCAGCTATATTTTCAGCTGTAACTCCCATGTGGTAGTCATTGAATGCATCCCAAAGTCCGTCTTTGATCATTTCATCGACAACTTTTTTATCACCCATTCTAGCTCCCCATCTTTCATCTGTTAATAGGTATGGAGCGTTAGACATTGATTCTGTACCACCTGCTAGTACTACATCGCAGTCACCTGCAAGAATCATTTGAGCTGCTAATGATACTGATCTTAGACCTGAACCACAAACGATATTTAATGTCATTGCTGGTTTTTCTATTGGAATACCTGCATCTAGTGCTATTTGACGAGCTATATTTTGACCGTTACCTGCTTGAAGTACACAACCAAGGATTGATTCGTCTATATCTTCTGGTTTAATTCCAGCTCTTTCGATTGCTGCTTTAGCTGCTACTGCACCTAATTCTCTAGCTGTTACTGTTTTGAAAGCTCCGCCGTATGCGCCTACTGGTGTTCTTGCTGCACTTGCTATTACTACTTTTTTAGTCATATTATCTCCTTAAATTCTTTCTCTATTCAATCTTATTTGCTGTAATCGTAGAAGCCTTTACCTGTTTTTCTACCAAGGTCTCCAGCTCTTACCATTTGTCTTAGAAGTGGGCATGGTCTATATTTGCTATCACCAAATTCATTGTAAAGAACTTCCATGATTGCTAGACATGTATCAAGTCCAATTAAATCTCCTAAAGCAAGAGGTCCCATTGGGTGGTTTGCACCAAGTTGCATACCTTTATCGATATCTTCAACACTTGCAAGTCCATCAGCTAATACGCCAACAGCTTCGTTGATCATTGGGATTAGAAGTCTATTTACTACAAAGCCTGGGCCTTCTTTAACTTCGATTGGTTGTTTGCCAAGTTTTTCAGCTAGTTCAAAGATTGCCTTGTTTGTTTCATCAGATGTGTGAAGACCTCTGATAACTTCAACAAGTTTCATAACTGGAACTGGATTGAAGAAGTGCATACCAATTACATTTTCTGGTCTTTTTGTAACTGCAGCTATGTCTGTGATTGAAAGTGAAGATGTGTTTGAAGCAAGGATTGCGCCTTCTTTAACTACTTCATCTAATTCTTTAAAGATTTCTTTTTTAAGTTTTGGATTTTCTGTTGCAGCTTCGATTACTACGTCACAATCAGCTAAATCTTTTACTTCTGTTGTATAAGAAATGTTTTTAAGAGCAGCTTCTTTAGCTTCTTCTGTCATTCTTTCTTTAGCAACTTGTTTAGCATAAGATTTTTCTATTCTAGCTTTTGCTTTTTCTAAGAATTCATCTTTGATATCTCTTACAACAACTTCATAGCTTTTAGCAGCAGTTTCTACAATTCCGCCACCCATGATTCCTGAACCAATTACACCAATTTTCATTTAAAATCTCCTTATTTGTTTTTAAATTCTGCTTTTCCCTTGTTTAGGAAAGCTTCCATGCCTGCTTTTTGATCTTCGCTTGAGAATGTTAGAGCAAATAGGTTTTCTTCAACCTTGATTGCACTATCAATATCAACTTGTCCACCAACATTGATTGCTTCTTTTGATGCTCTAACAGCTATTGGAGCATTACCAGCAATCTTATTAGCTAGTTCATTAACTCTTTCTTCAAGCTTATCAGCTTCTACTACTTCTTGTACTAGTCCAATTTCATAAGCCTTGTCAGCTTTGATATTGTTTGCAGTGTAGATTAAATATTTAGCGAAGCCAGGACCAACTAATCTTTGTAGTCTTTGTGTTCCAGAAAAGCCTGGTGTTATTCCAAGACCTACTTCTGGTTGACCAAATAAAGCCTTTTCACTAGCTATTCTAAAATCACAACTCATAGCAAGTTCGCATCCACCACCTAGGGCAAATCCGTTAATTTGAGCTATCACTGGAATTGGAAGTGATTCGATTTTTCTAAATACTGCAAGTCCCTTTGCGCCAAATTCTTTGCCTTCAATAGGTGTAAGAGTTGACATTTCTTTAATATCAGCTCCTGCAACAAAGCTTCTACCTTCGCCTGTTATGATAAGGCATCTAAGGTCTTTATCTTTTTTGATTTCCTCTACTAAAAGATCTAGTTCATCAAGTACTTGTGAATTAAGTGCGTTTAAAGCTTCTGGTCTGTTGATGCTTAATTTGCCAACATAACCATTAACTTCATACTTTAGAGTTTTGTATTCCATTAATCCCCCTTTTTATAAATCGTTTGCAACATCTAATCTAAATTTATCTGGGCTATTATTTATATACCCATAAGTATATCCTTATATAATTATTATAACAGTTGATATTTTTTTGTCAATCAAATATGTATATTTTTTAACAAAAATAGTTAAATTTTTAATGATTATTTTCTAGGTTTTATTTTAATATATAAGATTGACTATATTTTGTCTATGCCATGTAATAAAAAAGGCAGTTTTGCAAGTGAAAATAAATTTTAATTATCTAGCCTTTTAAATCAGCCTTCTAGCAGGCTTATAGGATTCCTATAAGCCTACCATTAGCCTTTGCCTTTAATTTTATTCTTTCATTTTGCAAGAGTGCCTTATATTTTATTATCAAGCTTTTCTAGCGTTTATCTTTTCGATAAGTGCAGGTACTACCTCAAATAAATCTCCTACGATACCATAATCTGCAACATCAAAGATTGGAGCATCTGGATCTTTATTTATAGCAATTATTGTATCTGATGCGTTAATACCAGCTAAGTGTTGGATAGCTCCAGAGATACCTACTGCTATATATACCTTAGGTGCTACAGTTTTACCTGATTGACCTACTTGGTGAGAGTGAGAAATCCATCCTGAGTCTACTAATGGACGAGATGAACCTACTGTTGCGCCTAAGGCTTCTGCTAAGTCTTCGATTAGCTTTAAGTTGTTAGGATCGCCTAAACCACGTCCACCTGAAACGATAAATTCAGCGCCTACTAAGTCTACATCATCTCCTTCATCTCTTGGGATAAAGTCAAGGATTTTTGTTCTGATTTCGCCTGTGAATTCTATATTTTCTTCGATTTCTTCGATATTATCTTTTCTACCGAATGCTTCTTTAGGGAATACGCCTGGACGTACTGTACCCATTTGTGGTCTTGAATCTGGGCATAGGATTTGTGCCATTAAGTTACCACCAAATGCTGGTCTTGTCCATTGTACGTTTCCTGTTTCAGCATCAACGTCAAGTTCTGTACAGTCTGCTGTAAGTCCTGTGTGTAGTCTTGCAGAAACTCTTGGACCTAAATCTCTACCTTGGTTTGTTGCACCAATTAAGATTGTGTCTGGGTTGTATTTTTCAACAAGTTTTTCTATTGCATTTGCATAAACATCTGTGCTGTAATCTTTGTATACTTCACCTTCGCAAGTGATTATTCTATCAACACCATGATCTTTTACTTCTTCTTTAGCTTTTGCTACATCTTGACCGATTATAACAGCTACTAGGTCTCCACCAAGTGTGTCAGCCATTTTTCTGCCTGGATTTAATAATTCAAGACCTACATTTACAGCTGAACCATCTTCTTTAGTTTCGACTATTACCCAAAGATTTTTATTTTCTGACATAGTTCCTCCTTAAATAAGCTTCTTATCAGCTAAAGCTGCTATTAGCTTATCACAAGCTTCTCCAGCTTCCATATCTACAAACATTTCACCAGTTTTTTCAACTGTTGGTGTATAAGATTTGTTTACTCTTGTTGGTGAACCTTTTAGACCGATAGCTGTTTCATCTATGGTGTCTTTTAGTTCTTCAAGTGTAATTTGTTCGATGGTTGCTTTTTTAGCTTTTAATTTATTTTTGATTTTTGGATATCTTAAATCTTCATCACCGTATTTTGTAAATGTTACAAGACCTGGAAGTGTCATTTGGATATTTCTAGCTCCACCTTCTACTTCTTGAAGTACTTTTGCACCCTCATCATTTAGCTCTAATGTATAAGCATAAGTTACTTGTGGAAGTCCTAAGTGTTCAGCTATTTCTGGACCTACTTGAGCTGTATCACCATCGATTGCTTGAAGTCCACAAAATACCATGTCTGGTTGTCCTTCAGTTTCAGCTACTTTTTTGATAGCTTCTGAAATTATATATGATGTAGCTAAAGTATCTGATCCACCAAATTTTCTATCTGTTACTAGGTAAGCATTGTCAGCACCAACTGCTAGACAATCTCTTAGCATTTGATCTGCTTGTGGAGGTCCCATTGAGATTACTGTTATTTTAACTTCTGGATCTTTATCTTTTAATCTTAGAGCTTGCTCAAGAGCAAAAGCATCATAAGTATTTAAGATACTTGGAACGCCTTTTCTTATTAATGTATTAGTAACCGGATCAATCTTAATTTCGTTTGTATCCGGAACTTGTTTTGCGCATACGAATATATTCATATATATCTCCCTTCGATTTATCTTATCTTAAAAGTGAACCACCAACAACCATTAACATAACCTCTGAAGTACCTTCATAGATTTCTGTTATCTTGGCGTCTCTCATCATTCTTTCTACTTCATATTCTTTAGAATATCCGTAACCACCAAATAGTTGAACTGCTTTTGTTGTAACATCCATTGCTACTCTTGCAGCTTTAAGTTTAGCTTCTGCAGCTGCTACTGTATAGCTTTCGCCAGAATCTTTAAGTGTTGCTGCTTTATAAACTAGGTGACGAGCTGATTCTATATCTATAGCCATTTCAGCTAATTTAAATTGTGTATTTTGGAATTTAGCTATTGGTCTACCAAATTGTTCTCTTTCTTTAACATATTTGATTGCTTTGTTTAGAGCGCCTTCTGCTATACCTAGAGCTTGAGCAGCTATACCAATTCTACCACCATCAAGTGTTTGCATAGCATATTTAAAGCCTTTTCCTTCTTCGCCAAGTAGATTTGCAGCTGGGATTCTACAATCTCTAAATACTAATTCCATAGTAGATGAAGCTTTGATACCCATCTTGTCTTCTTTAGCACCAAAATCAAATCCTGGTGTTCCTTTTTCTACTATAAATGCTGAGATACCTTTTGTGCCTTGTGATTTATCTGTCATAGCAAATACAACATAAGTATCAGCATAACCAGCGTTTGTTATAAAGATTTTTGAACCGTTAAGAACGTATTCATCACCATCTTTAACAGCTGTAGTTTTTTGACCTGAAGCATCTGTACCAGCATCTGGTTCTGTAAGAGCAAAAGCACCTAATTTTTCGCCTGAAGCAAGTGGTGTAAGGTATTTTTGTTTTTGTTCTTCGTTACCAAATTTGTTAATTGCATCAGCACAAAGTGATGTATGAGCTGAAACTATAACTCCTGTTGAAGCACATGCTTTTGATAATTCCTCAACACAAAGTACATATGTAAGTGTATCTAGTCCGATTCCACCGTATTCTTCATCAAAAGGAATACCAAAGAATCCTAATTCTTGCATTTTAGCAACATTTTCTTCAGGGAATCTGTGCTCTTCATCAATTTCGATTGCTATTGGAGCAACTTCTTTTTCTGCAAAATCTCTAAACATTTGTTGCATTTCTAATTGTTCTTCATTTAACTTATACATATTAACTCCTTATTACTAATATTACCTATAAGACTGTATTAATTCTTATAAGTTTATCCTACTGTTATTATCTTAACAATCAAATGGGACTTTGTCAAATAAAAATCAAAATTTTTACAAAAGAAATACAAAAGTAAAGGTTTTTTAACTAAATATACATATATCTAGTTAAAAACAATTCTGTAAAAAAATATTTTTAACAAGTCCTATTCACCAAGATTATACTTGCAATCAAGGCTTTTTCAAACGTTTTCTTAAATATATAAACTTATTGACTGTATTTTTTTTAACATTTAACTTGCTTTGAATAAAAATATTTGTTATACTAATAAGGACAGACAATATAGTTTGTGTCAGTTTTATAAGGAGGATAAATATGACTGATTATAACAAAGTTGATGAACAAATCATTCAACAATTTAGAGATTATGTTTCTGGCAAAGTTTATGCAGGAAACGATATCAACGAAGACTTTTTCCATGATGAAATGCCAATTTACGGTTCTTACAAACCAGATGTATTAATCGAAGCTAAGTCAACAGATGATGTATCTACAATTCTTACAATTTGTAACGAACATAAGATACCTGTACTTGCTCGTGGTGCTGGTTCTGGTCTAGTAGGTTCTGGTGTTGCTATCAATGGTGGAGTCATGATTGATATGCAAGGAATGAACAAAATCCTTGAATACGATCTTGATAACTTAGTTGTTAAAGTACAACCTGGTGTTTACTTACACGACCTTGCTGAAGATTGCCTAACAAAAGGCTATATGTACCCACCTGATCCAGGTGAAAAATTCGCAACTCTTGGAGGTAACGTATCAACAAATGCCGGTGGTATGAGAGCTGTAAAATATGGTACAACTAGAGATTATGTAAGAGCAATGGAAGTAGTTCTTCCTACAGGTGAAGTAACAAGATTCGGAGCTGTTGTTTCTAAAACATCTACAGGTTATTCTCTAAAAGACCTCATGGTAGGTTCAGAAGGTACACTTGGTATCATAACAGAACTAACACTAAGAATAGTTCCTCAAGCTAAACATACAATATCTTTAATAGTTCCATTTGAAACCCTAGAAGATTGTATAGCTACTGTTCCTGTACTATTCAGAGCCCACTTAAAACCACAAGCTATAGAATTTATGGAAAGAAAAATTATTATAGCATCTGAAAAATACATAGGTAAGGAAACATTCCCTAAAAACATAGAAGGTACAGATGTTAATGCTTACCTACTTATCACCTTCGATGGCGATAACGAAGATGAAATTGACCTACAAATGGAACAAGCTGCAGAATTACTAGTAGAAAATGGAGCAATCGATGTACTAGTAGCAGATACTCCAAATGCTATAAAAGACGCATGGGCAGCAAGAAGCTCCTTCCTAGAAGCAATCGACAGCCAATACAAACTAGTAGATGAGTGCGACGTAGTAGTTCCAATCAACAAAATAGCAGAATTCATCAACTTCGTAAATGAAGCAGGCGAAAAATATGACTTCGACGTTCAATCATTTGGTCACGCTGGTGATGGTAACCTACACATTTACGCAGTATCAAATGATGAAGACAAAAAAGAAGAATTCAACAAACAAGTTCATGACTTCATGGAAGAAATCTATACAAAAGCCTATGAATTTGGTGGACAACTATCAGGTGAACATGGTATAGGCCACGGTAAACTAAAATACATGAGAGAATTTGAAGGAGAAATAAATACAAATCTAATCAGGGGAATCAAAAAAGTATTTGACCCTAACATGATTTTAAACCCAGGAAAAGTTGTATCTGTAGACTAAGGACAGATCAATGAAATACCTAAAAGAATTTGTAATCCTGTGTGCATGCCTATTTCTAGGTGTGCTCACAAGGAAAATAATCAACTTCCCTGTTCCAGAAGCAGTTTATGGTATGTTCTACCTATTTCTAGCCCTAAAATTTAACATATTGAAAGTTGAAGATGTAAAAACAACATCAGACGGTATTTTAATTAACCTAGCATTTTTATTTGTACCTGTAGGTGTAGGAATAATGGCCAATTATGATGTAATAAAAGGCAAAATCCCTGCCCTAGTAATTTCAGTATTAATTGGAACAGCAATAACAATGATTGTAACAGGACTAGTGGTACAAACCTTGCAAAAAAGGAGAAAATAGATATGGAAGCAATATTTAATAACCAATATTTTGGAATAATCCTCTCCTTTGCAGCCTATGAAATCGCCAAATGGATAAATTCAAAAGTAAAAACAGCTGTAGCAAATCCTTTGCTAATAGCAATCTTACTTATAGTAGGATTCTTATATGTAACAGGAATCCCTTATGAATACTATAAACTTGGTGGTGACTTCATAGCATTTTTCATAGGACCAGCAACAGTTGCAATGATTATTGACCTTTATATCAACTTAGATGTCCTAAAGAAAAATATCATACCAATCCTAGTAGGTGTTTTGATAGGATCAATAGTATCAATGCTACTAGCCATAGGACTAACAAAGGTATTAGGCCTTGGAAAAGATTTAACTGTCTCTCTAATACCACAATCAATAACAACAGCAATAGCAATATCTCTATCTGGAGAATACCAAGGAATCGTTGCTCTAACAGCTATAACAGTAGTAATAAGAGGAGTAACAGGAGCAGTAATAGCCCCACTTGTAATGAAAATCTTCAAGATAACAGACCCAGTAGCTCAGGGAGTTGCAATAGGTACAGCCTCCCACGCCGTAGGCACATCAGAAGCCAGGAAAATGGGAGAAGTCCAAGGAGCAATGAGTGGTTTATCAATTGCTATAGCAGGAATAATGACAGTTATATTAATGCCAGTGGCAATAATGATAGTAGGAATAGTATTTTAATTTTAAAGGGGCTTACAAAAGCCCCTTTTAAAAATCCCCTCTTTTATTCTTAGAGAAATATTATTATTTTTCTTTATTATCCAAGATTATATTACTATTTAGTTTAATTCTTCGTTATTTTATCACATATTAAATTATTGTCATCAAGCTGATGACTTCGCCTTAAGGAGGGGCGAAGGGGGCGGCCGATGCCCCCTCATGCCCCTCCTTAAACCTCCCCATTTCACCCCCTCCCGGCTCCTTAGGCGGAGTGCGAAATGGGAAGATTTTTTTCAAAATCTTCTTTGATATGATGGATTACCTTGTATTTATCTAGCCTTGTTCTTACTGATTTGAAATCAAAAGTCCCCTAAAAATCACAATCTAGTCCAAATTGTATTTTTTTAGTTACTTGTCATCTTAGTATTAACAAAATTCTTATTTAAGTTTGGTTGTCAGTGTGATTTTCTTGACGGTGACTTTTTATTTTAAATCTCCCAATAGATTAGAAAACCCATCGCTATCGCGATCAAAATATAAGTCCCCACTTATCGCAATGTTTGCGAAGCAAACGAGCCTTAGTACTGCTTAGAGGTTTCCATTATCTCAGAATACAGAAAAATCCTCCCAAGGTCGAGAGATTTTGTAAATGGAGATGCCGTTAAGAAAATCTCCTGACGCACGAATGAATATTAAATTTCTGTAACTACTGAGATGTAGAGTAATTATTAAAGAAACATTTGGACTAGATTGAGATTTTTAGGCATCGGAATGTCAAAATCAGTATGAATAAAGATAGCTAAAACAAGTAGCTATCTCTACCAAGAGAGGCTTGCCGAAGGCAAGCTTCTAATCATGCTCCCCGCTTTAGGGGCCGCCTGGGGGTGTAACGGGGAGGGGTTTAAGGGGAGGCCGATGAGGGACCATGCGGAAGGTCCCTTGGGCCTCCCCTTGAGACGAAGATTCAATTGTATATAATAATAATTTAATAAAAGACAAAGTTAGGAAGAATTAAAGTAAATAATAATCATTCATTAAAAAATAGAAAAAAATACTTTTATCTTGGATATAAAAAAGGGGATTTTTAGGGGGAAGCCCCCTAAAATCCCTTATCTAATACTATCAAATTCAATACTTTCTTGCTCACCAGTCTTCATATTTCTAACTGTGATGGTTTTGTTTTCTCTTTCTTCTCCACCTATTATATAAGCATATTTTACTCCTATCTTATCAGCATAGGAGAATTTCTTTTTTAATTTGCCACCTTCTAGGTAGATGTCTGCACTTTTACCCTTATCGTGAAGGATATTTAGGATATCTATGGCGTAGAAGTTTTCTTCTTCAGACATTGGTATGATCAAAATCTCTGTTAGGTTTTCTTCTTTCTTATCTACTAGGCCTATTTCTTTTAGTTGGTAGAATAGCCTTGTTAGGCCTATGGACATTCCTACTCCTGGTAGGGCTTGTTTGGTGAAGTTGTCTGCTAATTTTTCATAACGACCACCTGATGATACTGAGCCGATTTTTTCATAGCCATTTATAAAGGTCTCATAGACTGTGCCTGTGTAATAATCTAGGCCCCTTGTGATTGATGGATCTAATTTGATATTTGCATCTGGTATGCCTAATTTTATCATGTATTTATAGACAGTTCCTAGCTCTTTTAAGCCCTCTTCATATAAATCATTCTCTACAAGGCCAGCAAATTTATCTAGAGTTTCTTTGTTAGAATTTCCTGCTTCTATAAAAGAAACTATTTTTTCTGCCCTTTCAGAATCCAAAATCTTTATTAGGTCTTCTTTCATATTTTCAAGACCAATCTTATCTTTCTTATCTATAAGCCTTAAAACACCTGTGCTATCTTCAATTCCTAAGGATTCAAAAAATCCATTCAATAGCTTCCTATTATTGATCCTAAAGCTTACGTCTGGTGTATCTAACTTTTCAAAGATTTCATAGATTACCCTTGGTGGGATGGCGTCATTTTCTATGGCGAGCTTGTTGTGACCAATTATATCTATGTCGCATTGGTAAAATTCCCTATAGCGGCCCTTTTGGTTACGCTCTCCCCTATAAACCTTGCCTATGTGGTAGCGTTTGAATGGGAAATTTAAGTCTGAAAAGTGCTCTGCTACATATCTAGCAAGGGGGACTGTAAGATCAAATCTAAGGCTCATATCACGAGTATCTGAGGCTATCTCATAGATTTGCTTTTCAGTTTCTCCCCCACCCTTGGCAAATAAAATTTCATTTTTTTCTATTACAGGTGTATCTATTGGTAGAAATTGATATTTTTTGTAAGTTTCTTCGATAATATTTTTCATCTTGTCAAAAACCAACTGGTCTTCTGGTAAAAGCTCCATAACACCAGCTATGGTAGATGGTCTAACTATATTCATAAATCCCTCTCTTTGTCTTGTTACTACAATACATTATACGATTAATAAGATTTTCTGCTATAGGCAAATTAATGACCCGTAGTCTATTAAATCAAGGTCTGGATAGATAAGATCTATCTTATGCTTATCGCAAATTTCTTTTATTTTGAAAAAAGCCTTATGCTTACTGATATCCCCTGTAAAAATTAAATTATTGTTAATAAGTCCACAACACCCTCCCAAAAAGCCCTGGTCAAAGCCATCAAGGACAATTTCATCCTGATCTACTAAGTCAATATTTATTTCATCTTTTAAAGCCTTATAAATCCCAAAATCTGCTGTGATCAGAGATTCTCTTAGGGGAATGATTGAACATCTACAGTAGCCTTGCTTCACTTTTAGATGCTTTATCTCATTTTCTTTAAAATATTTTTTTATGTGACTTTCTGTAAAATCATTGTGGATATAATAATCTTTAAATCTTACCACATTATAAATAGCATCATGAGGATATTTTACTGATGGGTCTTCTCCTTTTATTAGGTTGTATCCATTGATCTTTTCCTTATAATAATCATAAACAGACTCTGCTATTACAATATTTTTATCATCTAGCTTAAATAAGGATAGGTCTGGATGATCATCTATCCTTGGATCTAATTTAGGATTTGGAGTGGTTAAGATAAATTCTATATCATTTGCTTTTAAAAATACCTTAAATTCTTCGCTTGCCTTATAGGAAATAATTAACATAATAATCCTTTCAATAAAAAAATCCCCATTACTGGGGATGATTTGGAGGCGCCACCCAGATTTGAACTGGGGGTAAAGGTGTTGCAGACCTCTGCCTTACCACTTGGCTATGGCGCCATAATAAAAAATGGAGCGGATGACGAGATTCGAACTCGCGACCCTCGCCTTGGCAAGGCGATGCTCTACCACTGAGCCACATCCGCATACATATATTATAACATAAATTTTTAATTTGTAAAGAATTTTTTTAAAAAAATCTTTATTTTTCATCTAATCACTTCTAATCTCTCAGCGACTACTCTTATATTATAAGATAATTTTTCTTCCTTGTCAAGTAATAATAAAATTTTTTTTGCTGCAAGCTTCCAAGAGAAAAGACTAGGAGAATTCCTATTTTAGTCTCCTAGCCTTTTCGCTTAATTTTTTTAATTCTTTTAACTCAAGTCTTGTCAAGAAATACCCGATAATTAGGGTTATAAAGTCTGAAATTGTAATGGTTGACCAGATACATTCTTTCGGCATGAAGTTAACAATTAAAAAGCTAACAGCTAGAACCAAGGCATAACCCCTTAGGATTGTAATTATAAATTCAAATCTTGGCTTGGCTACAGCTGTGAGATAGCCACCATTTGTTATATTAAATCCTAGGATTAAGAAGGATATAGAAAATATCCTAAGAGCCTTGCTTGCAAAGGCCATAAATTCGCTTGTTACATCTGTCAAAAAGACATTTACAAAAAATTCCGGCCAAATTTCGATTGCCAAAACCATAATAAGTGACAAACTTGCCACAGATATTAGCATATATTTCCTAAGAATAGGTATCTTATCAAATTCCCTTGCCCCATAATAATAGCCTATAAGTGGCTGGCTTGATTGGTTTATGGCAAGCATGGTATTTACCACAAAAATCATAACATAGGCAATTACTGAAAAGGCTGCAAGCCCTTCTTCCCCATAAAGCCTTGCTACTGCTAGATTTAATACTAGGGTACAAAATCCTGATGAAAGCTCTGACAAGGATGCTGGAAAGCCGTAAGAAAATATTTCCTTGACCATAAAAGCCTTTAGTTTAAATTTCCTAAATTTAAGATAAGACTTAGGAGATAAAAAATAAGCTAGATAGCCAATAGTAGGGATAGTCTGAGCAAGACCTGTCGCTACAGCAGCTCCCTTAAGTCCCCAATGAAATTTAAAAATAAATATATAGTCAAGGGTAACATTGGTTAAGGCTGACATAAGCATGAGAATTGTGGTAATAGATGGTCTGCCATCAGCCTTTACCATTATCTCAAAGACATAGGAAGTCAGATAAAAGGGCAAGAAATAAATAATAATTGATAGATATTCCTTGACCATATAAACCATATGACCGCTTGCTCCCAGGGCCCTTACCAGGGGATTTATAAAAATAAGACCTACTAGAGATAGGGAAATGGCAAAGATTACAGAAATTGTCATGCCAAGGCTGAAAAATTCATCAGCCCCCTTTTTATTGTCCCTTCCCTTCTCGTGGGCAATCAAATTTAAAGATCCAATAGATATCAATATTGCAAAGGCAAAGGCAAGGGTCACAAAAGGCATAGAAATATTTACAGCTGCCAAGCCCTCAGATCCAACACCCCTACCAACAAAAATACCATCCACCATAGTGTAGGTTGAAAATAAGGTCATGGTCGTGATGGTCGGGATTAAATATTTTAAATAACTCTTTAATAACGATTTTTCTTTCATTTATACTCCTTAAGATACATATAATATTACTCCAAGCCCCTCTTTGGTCAAGAAAATACTTAAAATAAAGATTCAAATAAAAAATCGACTCATAGAGCCGAAATTTTATGAGATTAACTTGTAATATTCCCTGCTGCTTAATTTGTAATAAATAAGATACAAAAGGGCAAAAATTATAAAACCTATTATAAAGGAAGTAACCTTTATAGATTCATTGACAGATCCTAGCATTACAAATATTTTTGAAATCATCCTAAAGGCAAAGGCCACATGGATGCCTGCAACTATCAAAGGCAAGAAGAAAAATACCAGAACCTGCTTATCTATAGTTTTTTTAATTTTTTCTTCGCCAATGCCAAGTTTTCTTAGGCTTTGATATTTATTTTTATCAGCAAAGCCCTCTTGGATTTGCTTGTAGTAAATTATTAGGCCAGTTGCAACCATAAAAATTAAGCCAAGAAAGATTCCAACAAAAAATATTGCCCCATAGAGTTTGTAGCCTTCCAAAACAAAATCATCATGAAAGCCTATGCCAAACTCATTTTGAATATCCTTAATTTTTTCCTTAAAAATCGCCATATCCTCATCGCTTAGGTCAAAATTATAGACATGAACTATTTTATTTTCATCTATGCTTAATTTTTCATCTAAATTTCTGACTACTAGATAATAAAAATCAAACATGTAGGACACTATCGATGTATTTCCAGAATTTTTATATGGAAAATCTTTAATATCTGACTTTTTCCTTAATTTTTGGCCATTTATATCAAGTTCTGAAAGATCAGCCAACTTAGGAGCTTTATAGAGTAAAAACTCTCCATCTTTTAAATTCGAAGCTTCTGCTATTGATTCGTCTAAGACTTCTACCAGTATTCCCATAGCCTTATCATCCATTGCATTTGGATTTTTAAAGGCATAGCCTTCTCTCATGGCCTTAAAGGTATCTCCATTTTTTTCAAAGGCAAGAGGCATATTTTTGTAATCTTGAATATTTCTTGCCTCTAGATTATTGTCTTTGATAATTTTTTTAACCTGGTCTATAGAATACTCATCAGAAGAAGCAAGGCCCACATCTCTTGGATACTGTCTAGAACCCACATCCTCAACACTCCTATAAAGACCTATGGCTGATGATAATAAAATAATAGCAGCTGTAGACATGATTGTAATTGAGGCAAGGCCCTTGGCATTTGACCTTAATCTAAAAATAAGGCTTGAAACTGAAATAAATCTTTCAGTCTTGTAATAAGATTTGGAAGCCTTCATCAATTTTAAAATCACTATGGATAGTGAAGAAAAAAGGAAAAATGTACCTATCATTACAAGGACAACTGCCAAGAAAAAGTAGGCAAGAGCCTTTAAAGGATTATTTATAGTTTGGGCTAGGAAATATCCCGAACCAAGCAAAACTATTGCGACAATTGCACTTAGGACCATACCTCTTGGCCTTTTAAAGGTCTTTTCTTCCTTAAATAAGTCTAGGATTGATTTTCTTTTTATTTTTATTATCCTGGTCAATAAAATTAGTAGGGAAATTCCTGCAAAGACTAAGAAGCTAATTATATAGGCATCTTTTGCAAAACTTAGGTAGAAATTTCCTTCCATTAGCATAAGCTTCAAAAAAATTGTTTCTAGCAATTTATATATGACTGTAGCAGATATTATACCAATTAAATATCCCAAGGCTGATATGATCAAGGATTCTAAAGCCAGAATTTTTGAAAGATGTTTTTTATCAAGTCCTAAAATCGCATAGAGGGAGATTTCCTTAAGTCTTTTATTTAATAAAAATCCATCTGAATAATATAAAAATATCAGAGAAAAAATCCCCATTACATAAATAGCAATTTTCAATATATAATAGATGCTAGACATTGCGTAAAAATCTTTTAAAGTACCGGCATTCATTAAAAGCAAGATCGAAGTCATTGAAAACACCATAAAGGCATAAATCAAAATATATGGAAGATAGACTTCTCTATTTTTTCTAATCCCATCTAGGGCAAGGCGCTTAGTAAGTTTCATTTTTAGCCGCCCTTAGGAAATTTAGTGAATCAGATATCCTCTTATAAAACTGATCTCTGCTGTCATCTGCCTTATAAATTTCATTAAAAATCTTCCCATCCCTGATAAAAAGAACTCTTTTGGCAAAGGATGCCGCTATATTTGAGTGGGTCACCATTAGGATTGTATTTCCCTCAGCATTTATTTTTTCAAAATATTTAAGCAAGTCTTCGCTAGATGATGAATCTAATTGGCCTGTAGGTTCATCTGCCAAAATTATTTTTGGATTAATAATTAAGGCTCTTGCCACAGCCACCCTTTGCTTTTGGCCACCGGATATTTCTGCCGGATATTTATTTAAAAGGTCAGCAATTCCAAGCTTTTTTATAATAGGCATAAGCTTATGATCAAAATTATCTGGATTTTCTTCCCTTAACACAAGGGGCAAAAGGATATTTTCCCTCACATCAAAATTATCTAAAAGATTAAAATCTTGAAAGATATAGCCAAAATTATCCCTCCTAAAATCTGACTTTTCCTTATCAGATAAGGATAATATTTCCTTACTATCAAGGAAAATTTGTCCGCTAGTTTCCTTATCAATAAGGGAAATGATATTTAAAAGTGTAGTCTTACCTGATCCAGACTCGCCCATAATGGCAACAAAGTCACCGTCCTCGACTTTTAAATTTACATCCTTTAGGGCAGTCACTGCGTTGGCTGTATTTTCCTTATAAATTTTTCTTAAGTTTTTTATTTCTAACATATTATCACCTCTCATAATATAATTATAAAGGCTTTATAAAAATAAGTCCCTTTGTTTATCTTACAAAGAGACCTTTTATCTTACAATTTTGTAAGCTTATCAAATTTTATGGCAATTTTTGTATAAGATCCCTCCTTGGAATCTATACTTATGGATAGGTTTAAATCCTTGCCTATTGATTTTACTAGATAAAGACCAAGACCAGTTGAAGAACCAAAAGCCCTGCCATTTTCGCCAGTATAACCCATTTCAAAGACCCTTGCCAAGTCACTCTTCTTGATGCCAATCCCATTATCCTCTATGATTAGGCTATCATCCTCAAAAAATATTTTTATCTTACCAGCATTCTTTGTATATTTTAGGGAATTATTTATAAGCTGGCTTATGATAAAGCTAAGCCACTTGGCATCTGTAATGGTCTTGTAGGATAAATCTCCCAGATCAAGGCTTATATTTTTGCTTATAAAGTCATAGGACTTATCCCTTATAATATTTTTAACCAAGGGTTCGATCATAGTTTCCTTAAAGATATAGTCATTTGTCTTTGAAGAAAATCTCACAAAGCCCAAAAGTATATCAAGATAAGCTTCCATCCTCTTGTTATTTTTAATAAGCAGGTCAATATCAGGGTTTTCCTCAGCTAGGATTAACCTATTTTCAGCCAGAGGTGTTTTTATTTCGTGAATCCAAAGGGCATAGAAATTTTTAGTTGCTTCTTCCATATCCTTATAATCGATTAAGAGGTCCTTGTATTTTTCATCCAGAAAGCTGTACTCATCTGCAATTAGCTGGGCCTTTCTGTCCAAATTTTTAGACCTTAAAATTTTTTCAAAATTATTTTCCTTTTCTTTTTGGCTATCATATAGGAGAAAAAGCAAAAGGATGAAAATATTTATAATTAACCCATAGATGATTACAAATCTTTGAAGGTCAAAGGCTAAAAATATTAGGCTGTAGATACAAGTTATTATGACAAAAAATATCAAAAGCCTTTTATTTTCTCTGATTGCGCACTTTAAATTAAACATAATAACCCTTACCAACCTTGGTTTTTATAAAATCTTTGACACCTAGGCCTTCTAGAGATTTTCTAAGCCTTGAGATATTTACCGTTAGGGTGTTGTCATCTATAAATATATCTGTCGACCAAAGGGCTGTCATTAGCTTATCCCTTGAAATGACCTTGCCAGCATTTACCATAAGGGTCTCAAGGATTTTAAATTCATTTTTGGATAGGTCGATAGACTTGCCTGCAAAGCCTGCCTGCATTGATTTTAAATCTAAGATAAGGCCATCTTTTTCAAGCTTATCAGATCCTTGCTTATAGTCATAGGTCCTTCTTAAGAGGGCCTTGACCTTGGCTGTCAAAAGTTCTGGCTCAAAGGGTTTACTCACAAAATCATCTGCCCCCATCTCCATTGCCATGATTTTATTCATGGTATCTTCCTTTGAGGATAAAAAAATTATTGGGACATTGGATATATCTCTGATTTTCCTCGTCCAGTGATAGCCATCAAAATATGGCAAGCCTATGTCCATGACTACAAGGGAAGGATTCTCTTGTTTAAAAAGATCAAAGACCCTTTCAAAATCTTCTACCAAAATTACCTCATAGCCCCATTTTTCAAAGTCTTTTTTTAAAGAGCTTGCTATTATCTGGCTGTCATCTACTATTAATATCTTAAACATAGGCCCTCCTTTATTTTATTATAACACAAAACCTCCCAATCTGAGATTGAGAGGTCAATATTTTAGTCAAGTTCTAGCCTACCTGTGTATAATTGCCAGTAGGTTCCCTTTTCTTTTATTAACTTGTCGTGGTTACCACGTTCTATTATCCTACCTGAATCCATTACCATGATTACATCAGAGTTTTGGATGGTGGATAGCCTGTGGGCTATGACTATAGAGGTTGATCCTACCATTAAGTTATCCATAGCTTCTGTTACATCTCTTTCTGTGGATGTATCTATTGATGAGGTCGCCTCATCTAAAATTAGCATTGGTGGTTCTGCAAGGGCTGCCCTTGAGATTGAAATTAATTGGTTTTGACCATCTGAAAGTGATGACCCATCGCCATTTATTTGTGTCTGGTACCTATCAGGAAGTCTCTTGATGAAGGAATCTGCTCCTGATAGCCTGGCTGATGATTTTATGTCGCTTTCGCTTGCATCTAGCCTTCCATATCTGATATTTTTCTCAATTGTGTCTGTAAATAGGTTTACATCTTGAAGAACCATTCCAAAGGCACGCCTTAAGTGGTCTTTTTTGATATCTTTAGTGTCTATCCCATCTACTTCTATAGAACCATTGTCTATTTCATAAAATCTGGTGATGACATTGGTTATGGTTGTCTTACCAGCTCCGGTTGAGCCTACAAAGGCGATTTTTTCACCTGGATCTGCGTAGAAGGAAATGTCCTTTAGGATTTGGTTTTTGCCATCATAGGAGAAGTCTACATTTTTAAATTCTAGCCTACCCTCAAGCATCTTGTAGTGTTTCTTCTCTCCATCATCCCACATCCAGGCATAGCGACCTGTTAGCTTGTCAGATTCTTCTATTGTACCATCTGCCTTTTGGTAGGCATTTACTAGCTCTATAAAGCCAGTGTCTTTTTCTATTGGCATGTCAATTATTTCAAAAATCCTATCAGCACCTGCCATGGCTTGGAAGACCATGTTGGCCTGTTGGCTGACATTTACTATTGGGTTTTGGATTTGTCTGATATTTGATAAAAATGCTGCAAGAACACCTACTGTTAGGTCTCCCTGGATAGTGAAATATACACCCAGAACAGTAATTGCCGCATAGAGGATATTTACCATATTTATTAAAAATGGCATCATCCTACCTGCATAGGTATTGGCCCTAGCAAAGGCTGACCTTACATTTTCACTTCTTTGGTAAAAATCATCAAAGGCCTTCTCTTCCCTAGAAAATACCTTTACTACCTTTTGACCAGATAGGGTCTCTTCTGAAAATCCATGAAGGGTTGAAACATTGGCCTGGCCCTCGCCGAAGCTTTTGGCTGACTTAATAACTATCTTTGATAGGATTGGAATCATAACCAAGAGGCCTAAAAATAGGGTAAAAGTCAACCCAAAGCTTAACTTAAACATGACAAGTATTGTACCTGTAAACATGATTGTCGCCCTAACAATGGTTGGAACTGTGTTTGCAAGTGCCTGACTTAGGACGTCTGTGTCGTTGGTAAATCTTGACATGATCTCGCCGTGTTGGTTGGAGTCAAAGAAATTTATTGGCATTTTTTGAATTTTTTCAAATAATTCTTCCCTTATATTTCTTATTGACCTTTCCCCTATCCTTACCATAAGTCTTGAATAGATAAAGGATGTGGCTGCTGATACAAAATAAATCCCACCCATTTGTAGGCAGGCTATCTTTAGCCCATCTAAATCTGCCTTTAGGATGTAAGAGTCAATGATAGGCTTAAGCATATTTACTCCCCAAATTTGAGTAAGGGCTGATACTATTACGCAGACTACTATCAGAAACATCTGCCACTTATATTCAAAAAGGTAGGATAAAAGCCTAGCTATTGATGAAAATGATATGCTACGTCTATATGATTTGCCATTCATCTTGTGACTATTATTCATTAGCTCCACCTCCTTGTTGTTGGATATCATAGGTATCCCTATAGGTCTTGTTACTTGCGTAAAGCTCTTCGTGGCTGCCTATAGCTTCAATCTTTCCTTCACTCATCACTATAATCCTATCAACATATTTAAAGGAAGATACCCTTTGAGATATGATAATCTTTGTAAGGTCCTTATTAAACTTGTTGATACCATCGATGATCGCTGATTCTGTCTTGGTATCTACTGCTGAAGTAGAGTTGTCAAGGATTAGAATCTTAGGATTTTTAAGAAGGGCTCTGGCAATGGTTAGCCTTTGTCTTTGGCCACCAGATACACCGACTCCGCCTTGGCCAAGTACTGAATCATAACCATCGTGGCGTTCCTTCACAAAGCCATCAGCTTGGGCAATCTTGCTTGCCTCAATAATCTCTCCTAGATTTGCATGCTCATCTCCCCATCTTAGGTTATCTGCAATTGATCCTGAAAATAGGGTGTTTTTCTGAAGAACTATTGCTACATCATCTCTTAGAGTCTTAAGGTCATATTCTTTAACATCATGGCCACCTACCTTAAGTGAGCCGCAAGAAATATCATAAAGTCTTGGAATAAGCTGAACTAGGGTTGATTTTGATGAACCAGTTGATCCCAAAATTCCTACAGACTCACCACTTTTTATGTGAAGATTTACATCTTCTAATTGGTATTGGTCAGAATCTTTTTCATATTTAAAGCATACATCTGTAAAGTCAATTGACCCATCTTCTAGTTTTAGGCCTTCGATTTTTTGACTATTATCCATTGATGGCTTTCTGTCAATAACTTCTACAACCCTGGTAATGCCAGGAGAAGCTCCCATAAAGGTAGTAAGAACCATAGACATGCCAATAAAGGCACCTAGAAGCATGGTCGCATACATATTAAAGGAAACCAAGTCGCCTACCCCAAGTCTGCCTTCTATTATCTCAATTCCACCAAAGTAGGTGATGGCAACAAAGGTTGCAAATAAGATTACATTGGCAATTGGGAATAGGTAGGACATTGGTCCTTGAGATCCGTCTGCGTATTCAAACATCTTTTCATTTTGAACCATAAACTTGTCAATTTCGTATCTTTTCCTTACAAAGGCCTTGATAACCCTTGAATTGTTAAGATTTTCTTCTATGACTAGATTTAATTTATCATATTGAAATCTCGCCTTCCTAAACTTAGGTATAGCAAAGCTTGCAAGGCCCATAAGCATGGCAAATAAAATTGGCACAGCCACTAAAAATATCAAAGATAATTTAAGTGATGCATTTAGGGCCAAGACAAAGGAAACTACAGCCATTGCCACAGTCTTAATAACAAATCTTGTCGACATAAACATGGACATAGCTATTTGCTGAACATCTGATGATAGCCTTGTTAGTAGGGATGGGACCCCAAAATAATCTATATCCTCAAAAGAAAATTTTTGAATATTTTCAAATTGAGCTAGACGGGCATTGTGACCCATGCCTGATGATGAAATTCCAGCGTTTTTTGTAGCCTTCATCCCAAAAAACATGGTCAAAAGAGCTGCTATAACCATCATAATTCCATACTTTATAGCCATAGCTAAGTCCTTGCCGGCAACAGCATTATTAAGGGTAAGGGCCATTAGGTATGGGATAAGTAGCTCAAGTATGGTCTCTAAAATCGTAAAAATCCTAGAAAGATTTCGATTTTTCTTGTACTCTCCCAGGTATTTCTTGATATAAGAAAAGGACCTGTTAAATTCTTTTATAGATTCCATTAATCCTCCTTTTTCAAATCTTCCTTGATTGTGCTAATCAAAAGCTTAAGAGCACTACTTATCTCTCTAAGCTTCTCATCGCCCAATCTCTCTTTCATTCTAACATTTGATTCATTGATTGGTTTTAACCTTTCATCCCTATTTTTCTTGCCCTTTTCTGTAAGCCTTAGGATTCTGATTCTCTTGTCAATTTCATCCGGGATTAGATCTATTAGACCATCCTCCTTTAGATTTTTGATGATGTTGTTGACTGTTTGCTTGGGAGCACTCAGCCTTTCAGATATATCCTTTTGGGTAGGATTTTCCATAAAGCCTATATGGATAAGGATGATAGTCTCAAGGTCATTTAAGCCATAGACTTTTGCCCTCTCCTTATTTAGGCCATTGGCACATCTTAGCAAAGAAAAAATAGAGAATATGGGATCTTGTTCAAAATTCATACTCCCTCTTTCTCTAAAGTAAATAAACAATTTTTATTTATCTATAGATATTATAGTACTATTTGGGACTAAGTCAAGGAAGTTTTTATCTTTTCTTATAAAAGAACGACTGCCTTTAAGGTCATTTTCTTATATCGTTTGTACAAATAAATTGAGCAAGAATATCATGGATTTATAATTAAAAATATAAAATTTTTATAATATGTGGACCACTTTTTGCTTATAAGTGGGGACAATTTTTTGGTTGGTATTTACTTTTTGGCAAGGAAAAAGACCGCAAGCTAAGGCCTACGATCTTTTTTAGACTTATTCGTCTTCTTTCTTATCTCTTGTTACAAATAATCCGACACTTGAAGCTGCCATTATTCCTAGGTAGATATCTAGATTTGTAAAGATACCTGTCCTTGGGTTGAAGGCTTTCTTGACAAGTGATTTTGTACTGTCTACTCCTGTCTTGACAGTTTTCTCTACAGATTCGACAACTTTCTTGGCTGTATTTTCAATTGTCTTTCCTGGCTTCTTATTTGTTTCACGAGCTTGTTTGTTTCCACTTTCCTTACCTGGCTCACCCTCAGGTTTTTCCCCTGGATTTTCAGGAGTCTTGCTTGGATTATCGCCTGGCTCTTCGCCTGGTTTTTCAGGATCTTCACCTGGCTTATCCTCAGGGTCCTTACCTGGTTTTTCAGGGTCTTCGCCTGGCTTATCGCTTGGTTCTTCACCTGGTTTTTCAGGGTCCATACCTGGCTTGTCGCTTGGTTCTTCGCCTGGTTTCTCAGGGTCCTTACCTGGTTTGTCACTAGGTTCCTCGCCTGGTTCTGGAGTCTCACCTGGATTTGGCTCTGGATTTGGTTCTGGAGTCTCACCTGGATTTGGCTCTGGATTTGGTTCTGGAGTCTCACCT